>NZ_CP022754.1:5127500-5372666 GCF_002257605.1 Parabacteroides sp. CT06
TCCAGAAGATATCCGTATTCTCGAAAATACCCGTGAAGTTCTCGGCACCCGGGCCGAAAGCGTAAACGGGAACCATCACGCCGCTATGCCCTCCGGTGGAGAATTTACAAACGATACGGCCCTCGTTCAGATCCCCGTCCACCAAGGTAAGGCCACCGGTCTCGTGATCGGCGGTTACGACAACCAATGTCTCACCGTCTTGGGCGGCCCATTCGAAGATACGTCCGATCGTACGGTCGAAATCATGTGTCTCTTGCATCAACAGGTCGATATCGTTGAAATGCCCGTAATCATCCAATTGGGAACCTTCTACCATCAGGAAGAAACCTTCCGGGTTTTGTCCCAGCAGATCGATCGCTTTCATTGAGGCACGAGCCAAGAGATCGCCTCGCTCGGCGGGAAGCGGGGTGTCTACGGTATCGGTAACGCAGAATACCTTGCCTTTTTGAATCTTCGCCAGTTCCTCCCAGCTACGGGGAGTTTGGTAACCTTTCTCCCTTAATTCCTTGAACAAATCGCGACCGTCCGCACGGTTCTCGAATAGCTTGGAGCCGCCGCCGAATACGTAATCGACGCCACAGTTCACGTAATCCGCTACGATCTCGGCCTCGGCGTCGCGATCCGTATTGTGGCAGCAGAAGTCGGCGGGCGTAGCGTCCCATAGGCGACAGGTAACGGCGATGCCGCTTGACAGGCCTTTCTTATTCGCCAAGGTAGCCAAAGATTCCAAGGGCTTGCCTTCCGGATCTACGCCTACCATATGGTAGTTCGTTTTATGGCCGGTGGCCAGTGCGGTACCTCCGGCTCCGGAGTCGGTGATGAGGCGGTTGGCGCAATAGGTTTTCGAGAGGCCGGTGTATTGGGAGTTGTCCAGCCAGAGCTTGCCCCGGTTGGCGGTCCAAGCGGAATACATGTGCATAAGGCTCATGCCGTCGCCGATCATGAGGATCACGTTCTTTATTTTCTTTCCGGTAGGGGGGACTAGTTTCTTGACCTCGTAAGGTTTCTCTAATACATACGTTTGTTCTTTGTCTCGGCGACTTTGTGCCGCAGCCTCTGGAACGATCATGCCGGATAGCAGGATGGCTAAGGCGGATAGCACGGATAGAGTTGTTCTTCTCATATGATTCAGTATTTAATATTATCAATTTATATAAAGGTTCTCTGTTGGGATCGCGTCTAGTTTGGACATGCTTGGCGTACGCCAGCTCCAGCCTAGGTACTCACCCTCGTAATCCTCGAAATAATGCAAGGCGAAGGGGTGGTAGCCTTTTTGTAAGGGGATGCGTCCCATCGCGTCGATGGCGGCGTGGGAGGCATCATTGTCCACTACCTTTTCTTTGCCGATATAGAGGACGCTACCGTCATCCGAGCGGGTACTGAACTCATAGACTCCATCTTCCGGGGCGTATATATATCCGGTGAAGATATAACCGAAATGATCCGGCAATTTAGCGTTCAGGATAGAAGGCTCAGGTATTGTTCCGCTCTCGACCTCCTTCGCCTTTTGCAGATCGGCTACCCATTGGAACTCTCCTTCGTAATAAGTATAAGCTACCCCATGCTTCGTAGGCTGTATGGATAACGCGGGGCGTAATACGGCTTTTGTCGCTTGGATCGAGTACGTACGGCTGGGTACGAATCCCTTTTTATATCCTTTGGCCTTGATAATCGTGGTCTCTTTTAAGACGAATGGCTCGCTGTATACCGGAGCGTTCTCATCCGGTTCCGATCCGTCAAGCGTGTAATGGATAACCGCCTCGGGTGTCGTGGATTTTAGTTCCGCCGTAATCTCTCCTTCAAATAAATCCAGATCATTCGCTATGTAAGGGATAGAGACGGTAGGTTGCTCCGTATAGGAATAGGGAGCGTACTCGGGAGCGGTTCCCCAACGCTTGTCCGGTGTCGCCGAGAGCGTAAAGTCCAGTGTGCCTCCTTGCATCAACTGGTCGTAGGTGATGTAGCAATGCGATATCTCCTCGCCGTTTAAGGTAACCTTCGTGATATACTTGTTCTTATCCGGCTGGTTGGCGGTAATGACCAATGTCTTGCCATTGCCCAGCTTCATGTTCGCCTTATCGAACAACGGGGTCGTTAGGATAAACTGGTTGCTACCCGGACATACGGAGTAGAAGCCGAGGCTGCTCAAGATATACCAAGCGGACATCTGGCCGCAATCCTCATTGCCGATGATACCTTCCGGCGTGGGCTGGTACATCTCGTCCAGCAAGCGACGGGTCCATTCCTGTGTCTTCCAGGGCTGGCCCACATAGCTATATAGGTAAGCCATGTGGTGGCTAGGCTCGTTGCCATGCGCATATTGACCAACCAATCCTGTAACGTCTACCAGATCGCCGACTACCTCGGAGGTAACCATAAATAAGCTATCCAGATCAGCGATGAACGCCTCCCGGCCTCCGGACAACTGGGTCAATCCATATACGTCATGCGGGGTAAAGAAACGATATTGCCAGGCCGTAGCCTCCGTATAGGAACGTCCGATGGCGAATGGATCGAAAGGAGTCTCCCAATTCCCATCCTGCCGTTTGCCCCGGAAGAACCGGGTACTACCGTCGAATACGTTGATAAAATTCTGGGAGCGCTTGATGAACGTCTCATAATCATCCATATGTCCTAAAGCTTTCGCCATTTGTGCGATACACCAATCATCGTAGGCAAATTCCAATAGGCAGGAAACCGATTCTTTCTTGATATTCGTCGGGATGAAGCCTTCCTTTATATAATAATCCGCTCCTTTCTTATTCTTCTCCGCTGAGATTTTCATCGCTTCGAGAGCGTGTTCCGCATCATATCCGCGAATACCTTTCAAATAAGCGTCCGCTATAATCGATGTGGAGTGATAACCGATCATGGTCCCGGTCTCGCCTGCCGATAAGGGCCATAACGGAAGCTCGCCGCTGGCGTCGTACATATCCAAGAGAGACTGTACCATATCATTCACCAAGGTAGTATCCAACAGAGTCATCATCGGATGCCAGGCCCGGAAGGTGTCCCAAGTGGAAAAGGTGGAGAATTGGCGGCGACCTGCCGGGATCGTCGCTACGCTCATGTCGTGACGGCGGTATTGTCCGTTCACGTCGCTCGCTATATTCGGGATGATCTTGCTATGGTATAGCGCCGTATAGAAATTCGTGCGCTCGGCTTCGGTGCCTCCTTCTACCGTGATAACGTCCAGTTCTTTTTCCCAATTGGAGCGTGTCGCTTGATGGATGGCGTCGAAATCAAAGCCATAGGAATCCGTCTCTTGCTCAAGGTTCAGACGGGCGTTCTCCTCATTTACGATCGATACCCCGACTTTGCAGACGATGGGCTTTCCGGTAGTCGTATCGAAGGTAAGTACGGCTTGCCGTTCGGAAGGCTGTTCCATGGAAGAGAAGGGTTGCGAGAATTGCGCTACAAAGAAGACATACTGATTGTCTACCCAGCCCCGGGTACGCCGCATACCGGTAAGCTCATTCTCCCCGGTTTGCTTAACCCAGCCTTCGTATATATATTCGTTATCCAATAAATGGTCCATATCGACCACCAACGTAGACTCTATCCCTTTTTTATAGGTATATCGGTGTATCCCGACATGCGGGGTCGTGGTAAGTTCCGCTAATACACCTGCCTCCCTGAGATTCACCGAGTAGTAACCCGGGGAAGCCTTCTCGTCCGAGTGCGAGAACGCTAGAGGTGTCTGGAGTGACGGACGGAATAGGATATCGCCAAGGTCGATACATCCCGTACCGCTTAAATGGGTATGGGAAAAACCCATTAAGGTAGAATCGCTGTAATGATAACCGGAACAAGCGTCCCAATTCCCTTTCCGGGTGTCCGGACTGAGTTGGACCGCTCCGTAAGGAGCCGTGGCCCCGGGATACGTGTGTCCGTGAAATCCCGTGCCGATAAACGGATTCACGGAATCGATGGGGGATTGTGGTGCTTGGCTACAGGCCGTGAATAAGGCTATTATCCCTGTACACAAGCAAGAAGAAAGAGTTTGAATTAATCTCATGGTGTATCTTTTGTTTACTATATTATACAATTGGCAAAGGTAAACTACCTATTTGAGATATGCGTTTTTACCCGGTAGAAAATAACACGGGCTGTTTCATTTTCTGAGACAGCCCGTAATTGAATCTTATTCGTTCCTTGATCGGTTTAAAGGAGCCGGTTAATATCCCTCGTTCTGCTTCAGTTGACCATTCGATTTAGTAATCTCTTCACTTGGATACGGGAATACCATCATATGTGCTTGATAGGCGTTTTTGTTGGTGTAATCTTCGTAACCAATAATCGTGAACGCGGATTCCGGATTCGCCCGGTCTTCATATCTGCGGATACGTGGATGTGCGTTCAACTCTTTATCGGCCAATGTCTTTATGTCGGCATTGGAAGAACGGTTCCAACGCTTTAAGTCGAATAGATGGTCTGTAAACTCAAAAGCCAATTCACAACGGCGTTCGTGATATAGATCCTTCATCGTGGCGGTGCCGGCAAGCGGTACCAAGTTGGAGCGTAGGCGGATACGGTTGATATCTGCGGTTGCTTTATCGGCTTGGCCTGTCATTAAATATGCCTCGGCACGGAACAATAACATTTCTGCGAAACGGATGATCGGGAAATTGACACGGACCGTAGGCCAGTCTCCGTTAGCACTCACGGCTCCTTCACCTACAGGGTCTGAGTATTTGAACGCGTCCATGTATTTATTGATCATGAAACCAGCTTCAAGATCGGAGGTAGACCAGAACTTGCGTGTCTCGCCGAAGAACGGGAACTCTTGGTTGTATTCCAAGATTGAGCGTACTAAACGGTCATTACCTTTACCATCTTTCGCCATTTCTTCGTAGATGTCGTAAGAGGGCTTCATCTGCCCCCAACCATTATATTTGCCCCAGCCTTTGTTCTCAAGGATAATACCCGGGAATTCGGTACCGCCCGGTAGTGCGCCACCGATACTCGGAATAGTCCAGAGATATTCGGCGTTCCAATAATCTTTCAAGTCAGACGAGAATAGTTCCGCAAATGTGGGAGCTAGATCTCGATTGTAGTTGTTCTCTAATTGATTGACCATCTCGATGACGTTGTTCCATTGGGTAGCATCCCAAGTAGCCCAGTAAGCATAAGTTTTCGCTTTGAACGCCACGGCAGCAGCCTGATGTGCCCGGCCCCGGTTGTCAGCGTCATAGGATTCGAAGTTTGGAAGGTAGGCGATTGCTTTGTCCATATCTTCGATGATCAGTTTATAATTGTCCATAACGGTAGCTTGCTGAGGCGGTATGGAGTTGTCGTAATCGTCGGGGAAGTCCTCGTAACGTACGAAAGGCACTCCTTGTTTATCCGTACCGTACCGATAAGCGATCAGATAATGTGCCCAACCGCGACTGAAGTAAGCTTCGCCCAAGCTGCGTTTCTCGACGGCGGTCAGCGTCGTTCCCTTTTCTTTCTTCACTAATTCTTGGATGATCCAATTCGCACGGGACATAGTAGAATACATACGGCTGAATACATCTCTTAGAGGAGATTCATCACCGGTATAGGCTAAGGTCGCCAAAGAGTTATAACCGCGCGTACGTCCCCAAACAATGTCGCATGCGGCTCCCTGTTCCCAGAATAACTCACGGCCGTAACAACCCTCTTGATGGAATCTTTCATATAATCCGTCAATGGCATCAATGGCCTGTTGATCATTCAAGAAATAGGAGGTTGTAGTTGCGTTTCCTTCCGGCTGAACGTCGAGGAAGTCGCTACAAGAACTACAAACCAATGCGGATAATGCTAATACTGTAATATATCTTTTCATTTTGATCCTTTGTTAATATGAATATCTTTTAAAACACCCGATTAGTATGTCAATTTGACTCCGACAGAGAATACGCGTGAAACCGGATACTTCAAGGCATCCCAACCGCCGGTTTCCGGGTCCATTCCTGAGTAGTTCGTGATCGTGAAGAGGTTCTCACCGCTAAGGTAAACCGACATCATGCTGTTGCGTTCTTGCAGGTGAGCGCATTTCCTGATAACATCACTCAAGTCATAGGATACGGTGAAGTTCTTCAAACGCAAGTAAGAAGCATTCTCCAGATACCAATCAGACGGTGTGCTAAAGTTGCTATTCGGGTCGTTTTTCGATAAGCGTGGAATATTCGACCCTGTATTCGACGGACTCCAAGCGTTCATGATCTCTTTTGAGCGGTTGAAGTTTCCTTCTACATCACTTAAGGCCATATATTTACCTACATATAAAGCTTGTGCTCCACCTACGCCTTGGAACATAGCGCTTACGGAAAGCTTCTTCCAAGTGAATCCTCCGGAGAATGAGAATGTAGTTTTAGGTGTAGCGCTACCGCAGTATTGACGGTCTTCATCATTGATGACTCCATCACCATTGGCATCGACGAATTTCAAATCGCCGGCTACAGCGTCCGGTTGGATTCGTTTTCCGTCTTTGTTTACATAAGCGGCTGCCTCTGCGTCGCTTTGAAAAATGCCGTCAGTCTTGATCAGATAGAAAGAGGCCAGCGGTTCTCCTTCGGCTGTTTGATACATATATGGAAGGTTACGATAACTTCCATCGAAATAGGCATTGTCCTTGGTGATACCTGTCCAGACACCCGGGGTTCCGTCTGCGTTCTTTACCCCAATATCAGAAACCCAGTTCTTTAGATAAGAGAAGTTTCCGGAAACGAAGTACGACCAATCTTTATTTACCTGTTGGTTCCAATTGATTTGCGCCTCAAAACCTCGGTTGCGGACTTCACCTTGATTGACTAACATGGCATCGATACCGATCGTTCCCGGCCAGTTCATCGTTTGCGACTGGATCAAGTTGAACGTGCGTTTGTCGAAATAGTCGAATGCCATGCTCAAGCGATTGTCGAACATGTTCACATCTAGACCTAAGTCCCATTGCTCGGAAGTTTCCCATGTTAAGTTGGGATTTAATGCGGTAGAGTTATAGACGAAGTTTCCCCAAATCTTGTTCGATTCTACGCCGTACTGTGCCTGCTCCGACCAATAATTCTTACCTAATAAAGCTGATTTGTAATTATAACCGATAGATCCTAGATTACCGACACGTCCCCAAGAAGCACGGATCTTCAATAAATTCAGTGTCTCGCTCTTCGGGAAGAAAGATTCATTAGAGATTTTCCATCCGGCTGTTACGGCAGGAAAGTCGCCATAGTTATTATCTTTAGGTAGACGGCCTGCGTAATCACGACGCCAAGAGGCTGTAACGAAGTAACGATCGTTGAAGGAATAAGCCAGACGGGCGATCAAGGATACGTTTGCGTCAGGACCGGTCAAATAATCGGTTGCGGAAACGGAATTCGCATAGGATAGATATTGTAAATAAGCGGATTCGTCAGATAAATCTTTTCCATTAACCTCTAATCCTCGCTTGCTGTAATGATCGGCCGTAGTGGATAGTAAGACACCCACGGTGTGCATGTCATTAAACGTATTGTCGTAGGTCAATGTGTTTTCCGTTTTCCATGCGTCTGCACGGTAAGTCGTTTCATCCAGATTATTTGTCAAGGAGGGTTTTCCCACCTCGTCACGGATCGGGCTGAAGTTCTTATATAGATTATTCTTCAGGTTGTAAGTGAAACGGCTCGTGAACTTCAAGCCGGTAACGATATTAGCTAGTTCCAGACTGGTCGTACTCCAGATGTCGCTGGTTCGGTCATAGCGGTTTTCCGCTTCCAGCAAGCGAACCGGATTGACAGCGTCTCCGTGGATATCCGCGAAGTTGGAGCCATATTTGGCGATGTAATCCGGGTCTTCGGTCGTTGTTCCACCGTAAGTACCATCCAGCGGATTGTAAACCGTAGCGCTGGCAGGCATATACATAGCCGCCGCGACAACTCCCGTATAACCACTGTCGGTATCTTTTGAACGGCTTTCGTTGTTTTTCCAAACCACGTCTTCGGTGATAGTCACCCATTTGTTCAGTTTGAATTTACCGTTGTAACGAAGTGAAAGGTTCTTGTTGAAAGTATTGATCAATACACCTTCATCGTTATCGTAAGCAAATGAAACACGGTTGGAGGCATTCTCGGAACCAACATTCAAGGCTACGTTATGGCGTTGGTAGAAAGCGGTGCGGAAGATCTCGTCCATCCAGTTGGTACGTGTGGTACCTACCCATGGGTTCTTGGTCAAATCCCAACCGGTCGGCAATGTAAGCCCCGCGTTTGCGTAAGACAGTTTTCGCATCTCGAGTTGCTCTTCCGCATTTAACGGCTCGATTACGTTGCTAGCTTTACGAACACCGAAAGTCGCGTCATAGCTCAACGAGGTCTTGCCCTCTTTCGCCTTCTTGGTGGTTACCAAGATAACACCGCCGGCTCCGGATTGCGCTCCATAGATAGCGGCAGAGGCAGCATCTTTTAAGACGACAATCGTCTCGATATCATTCATAGAGGCGATGGGTGCGCCGGGAACACCGTCAACAACCCATAATACGTTATCGCCATTCTGTGAGCCCTGTCCACGAATCACGATCGAGGGTGTAGCCGTCGGGTCTCCACCGTTCGCTTGTACGGTAACACCCGCTAACTGCCCTTGCAACATACTTTCGGTAGAGGTAACCGGACGGGCCACCAAGTCTTCCGTGTTGTTCAGCACGCCCACGGAAGCGGAGAGATCTTGTTTGCGTTGCCCCGCTCCATAACCGAGTACGACTACCTCATCCAATTTCTGCGTATCTTCTTCTAGGATGATGTTGAAGGTCGTTTTCCCGTTTATCGGGATACTTTGCGTCATATAACCGATATAACTGATCTCTAAGGTAGCGTTTTCCGGAACTTCCAGTAGGAAATCTCCATCGAGCCCGGTGATTACTCCGTTTGTCGTCCCTTTTACGATCACGTTCGCGCCAATTACGGGAATCCCCGCCTGGTCTTTGACGATACCGGAAATCTGTTTCGTACTTTGTTGGTAGATGCTGGGACTCAGATGTTCTAAGCCCGATGATTGCCCGAAGACGGGAGAAGCTTGAGCGGTTTGGGTACCTGCCACTATGCCACATAAAGACATCCCTACGCATAGATGCTTGACAGGGATGAAATCATAAAGCCGTTGTTTCATGTTTGCGTATTTTAGTGTTTATCTAAATCTGCCGCAAAAGTAGGCGTAATATGTGCGAGTATAGTGGAAGGTCTTATGAAGCGTTTGTGAATAAAATGTTGCAAAGCTGTTGCAGCCTTACTGCAACGCACGTGCAGTGTTACTGCGACAGGCGTGCAGTAACACTGCAATGCGGGTTGCAGTAATCAGAAATCAAAGTATCGTTTAGCGTTGTTGTAACTGATGTCCTCCACCATCTGTCCAATGAAGGAAAGCTCGGAGGCAGGCAATAAGCCTTTCTCTATCTCATTGCCTAGCATATTACAAAGGATCCGGCGGAAATACTCATGACGGGGATATGACAGGAAGCTACGGGAATCTGTCAGCATACCGACGAAACGGCTTAAAAGACCGAGGCTGGAAAGCGCATTTAATTGATCTTCCATACCTTTGATCTGATCGAGGAACCACCAAGCCGCTCCATATTGCATCTTCCCGGGTACACTGCCGTCGTTGAAATTGTAGGCATTGGCTACCATCAACTCGGTGTCGCGGGGGTTCAGGTTGTAAACGATCGTTTTCGCTAACAGCCCTTCTTGATCTAAACGACTGAAAAAGCGGTTCATGGATACGGAGATCGGCTGATCGTCGATAGCGTCGAAACCCGTGTCCGGTCCTAATAACTTGAACATCCGTTTGTTATTATTTCGGTTAGCGCCGATATGGAATTGTTGTACCCATCCACTCCGGGCATCCATCGCCGCCAATTCGTATAGCAATGCCGAACGGTATTTGCGAACTTCCTGCTCCGTGAGCGATTTACCCATACGAGCCTTGAGGAAAATCACCTCAATCTCCTGCTCGGTATAAGGTTCGGCATAGAAAGTATCCAACCCGTGGTCCGATAACCGGCACCCTTGGGCGGCGAAGAAATCATGCCGCTTTTGTAATGCCTCCAATAAATGCTTGTAGGTGAGGATGGTCTTATCGGCGGCGGCCTCCAGCTTGGACAAATAGTCATTTAGCGCCTTGAAATTATCGATAGCGAGTACCTTGTCCGGTCGCCATGCCGGATATACACGGGTGTGGCATCCGCTTGAACGTATTTTTTGATGGAATTCCAATGAGTCTATAGGATCGTCGGTCGTACAAACAACCTCTACGTTCATCCGTTTCATGATGGCTTGCGCACGATATTCGGGAGTACGCAGTTTATCCGTACAAGTTGCGTAGATTTCCTCGGCGGAAGCCGGATTCAAGACTTTATGGATTCCGAATATACGGCTAAGTTCCAGATGTGTCCAATGATAAAGCGGGTTTCGCATCGTGTAAGGCATCGTCTCTGCCCATTTAAGGAATTTCTCGTAAGGGGGCTTATCTCCGGTGATATATTCTTCGGGAATACCGTTCGCTCTCATCGCCCGCCATTTGTAATGGTCTCCGCCCAGCCATATCTCCGTAAGATCCTCGAATTGATGATTCTCCGCTATTTGCCGGGGATCCAGATGGCAATGGTAATCAATGATGGGCATCTTCGCCGCATGCTCGTGATATAACTCACGGGCCGTGTCGGTTTGGAGCAAGAAATCTTGATCTAAAAAGTTTTTCATACTTGGCGATACTTTTGAATGATAGATAAGGCGTCGCGGCATAAATCTGTAATGGATTGCCAATCGTTTCCCGCTATCGCTTCTTTGGGGAAGAGTTTGGATCCCATTCCTACGCAGGTCACGCCGGCCTTGAACCAAGCGGATAGATTCTCCTCTGTCGGCTCCACGGCACCGGTAGCCATGATTAGGGTCCATGGCATGGGGGCCTTTATGTTCTTGACAAATGAGGGACCTCCTACATTTCCGGCGGGGAATATCTTGCAAAGGTCGCAACCTGTTTCTTGGGCAAAGCCGATCTCGGATACGGAACCGCAGCCGGGCGTATAAGGGATGAGGCGACGGTTACATATCTTCGCTATCTCCGGGTTAAACAGCGGGCCGACTACGAAGTTTGCCCCTAGCTGTATGAATAAGGCGGCTGTGGCCGGGTCTACGATAGAACCTACGCCCAATACTAATTCCGGACATTCCTTGGCGGCGTATTTTACCAGCTCGCCAAATACCTCGTGGGCGAAATCTCCCCGGTTAGTAAACTCGAAGGCTCTGACGCCTCCCTCGTAACAGGCTTTTACAACTTGTTTTGCGATCTCTACCTCTTTATTATAATAGACGGGCACCATTCCGGTTTGGATGATAGCCTGTAATGTTTGTATTTTATTGAATCGAGCCATATTGGGAATTAAAAATTGAAAATTGAGAATTGAAAATTAGCGGGAGACACGGCCGGAGGTGTCGCCGGACATGAGTTTTTCTACTTCCTCTACGGTTACTTGGTTGAAGTCTCCGTAGATCGTGTGTTTCAGGCAGGAAGCCGCTACCGCGAAGTCCAAGGCTTTCTGGTCGTCACCGGGGTAGGAGAGCAAACCGTAAATAAGACCTCCCATAAAAGAATCGCCTCCACCTACACGATCTACGATATGGGTGATGTCATACCGGCGGGATTCGTACAACCGGTTGTCGGCGTATAGCACTCCGCCCCATGTGTTATGATTGGCATTGATGGAGCCTCTTAGCGTGATGATAACTTTCCGGGCACGTGGGAAGTGAGCCATTAATTGGGTACATACCGACTGGAAAGAAGCGGCGTGTACCTCGCCTTCCGTGGCGGCGGCGTCGAAACCTTCGGGCTTGATACCGAAGACTTTCTCGGCATCTTCCTCGTTTCCTAGGATGATATCGCATCCGGCTACTAGTTCCGGCATGACCTCATGGGCTGTCTTACCGTATTTCCAGAGATTTTTCCGGTAGTTGAGGTCGCAGGATACCGTGATGCCCAATCGGTTTGCCGCCTGTATCGCTTCCAAGCATACGTTGGCGGCACCTTCGGATATGGCTGGCGTGATACCTGTCCAGTGAAACCAAGAGGCATCCTTGAATACCTCGTCCCAATCGATCATCCCCGGTCGGATCTCGGCGATGGAAGAATGAGCCCGGTCATATACCACCTTGCTGGCACGAGCGACCGCTCCGGTCTCCAGAAAATAAATGCCTAACCGTTCCCCTCCGTAAATGATCTTGGAAGTTCCGATACCCTGTTTGCGTAATTCCATAACGCAGGCACGGGCGATGTCATTTTGGGGTAAACGGGTTACAAACTCAGTCTCTATGCCATAGTTGGCGAGTGAGGCGGCGACATTCGCTTCCCCTCCGCCGAAAGTAGCGTTGAACTGATTGGCTTGGCAAAAGCGTAAATAGTCCGGAGTAGCCAGCCTAAGCATGATCTCTCCGAAAGTTATGACTTTCTTACTCATGGTGGTATAGTATTATGTTTTTCGCAAATGTAAGGGTTTATTTCGAATAATGTATAGCGTGTGTGCGAAAACATAGGCTTTTTTATTCCACCTCCCGGACAAAACGCCTGATTTCGAAAGGAGTCTTTGGGGCGCTAACACTGGTGTAGAAAAGAAGCAGGTATTTGACAAAGCCTTCTTCTACCTCTAAATTGGGAAATCCTACTTTATAGATACCAAAGCGAGAATCATAATCCTTGATCGAATCTTCTCGAAGTTCTGTATACCGATGGGATAAATAGTCTGGTTCATAGTGCCAAGTATTTAATGTGACCTATTGACAAAGATACGATAAGTTTCTTGATTTAGGATATAGAGTCCGGAAAAACAAAAAAGCCGCTAGTCCCAATATGGATGCGGCTTTTTTTGCTCCTCAATGAAACAATCTCACGATTCCCCCCTTGCAAAGACTTGTTAACCTTAGATCTAAAATACTATGAAAAAAACTCGATGCAAATATAAGGGGTTTTATAATATGCGTCAATAGTATTTGTAACATTTTATTGTAAAAATATCGCAAATAGGTTTCAATTTGATATATATCAAGCTTGTTATTCTAGAATTCCGTACTTTTTAGGAATATTATTCATAATTTCGAATAATTCGTTAACAGTCTCCGCACGTAGCATGGCGATCCGTGTTTGCTTGAAATCGGTAATACCTTTGAAGAGCGGAGTAGCTGCCAGATGACGGCGAATATGTAAGATTCCCCTACGCTCGTCCAATCGTTCCACGCTTTGCTCCACTTGTTTTTTTAGGATATCCAGATACCAAGAGAAAGGCTCTTGTGGCAATAATTTCCCGGTCGTAAGATAGTGTTTTATCTCCCGGAAGATCCAAGGGCGGCCTATGCTAGCCCTACCGATCATTACGGCGTCTACGCCATAGTCCTCGAAACGCTGCTTGCATATCTCGGCGGAAGTCACGTCGCCATTCCCGATGATAGGGATTTGCATGCGAGGGTTATTTTTTACGGCACCGATCAAGGTCCAATCCGCCTCGCCCGTGTACATTTGCGCCCGTGTACGTCCGTGGATGGAGAGGGCGGCGATACCGCAGTCCTGTAGTTGCTCGGCCAGATCCACGATAACGCGGTTGTCGGCATCCCATCCCAAACGGGTTTTCACGGTGACGGGGATGTTCACGGCTTTCACCACCTCTCTCGTGATCTCCAGCATCAACGGGATATTGCGTAGCATGCCGGCCCCGGCTCCCTTGCCTGCTACTTTCTTTACGGGGCAACCAAAGTTTATATCTAAAATATCCGGATGAGCTTCCTCGCAAATACGTGCGGCCTCTACCATCGAGGCTACGTCCTTACCGTAAATCTGGATAGCGACCGGACGCTCATCATCGGAGACATTTAGTTTTTGCTGTGTTTTGTTCACACTGCGGATCAACGCGTCGCTCGATACGAACTCCGTATATACCATGTCCGCCCCGAAGCGTTTGCACATCAAACGAAACGAGATATCCGTCACGTCCTCCATAGGCGCCAAGAATACCGGACGCTCCCCTAAATCTATTGAACCAATCTTCATACCTTCTGTTTGCTAACTAAATAGAGATTACAAAAGTACTTCTTTTTGGGGAATAATTTTTACATCTCGTAAGATGATCGGTGGATGGAACAGGTGTTTTTAATAATCCGGATCATTTATGATATATTGATAGAGTTCGGATTGCCCCGCTTTATTTAGGATCTTGTGCTTCTCCAACTGGAACTATTCTTTCATGATGGGATGGAGAGTTTGTGCTTATAAGAAATCTTCTCAAATATTATTCGTACCTTTGCTACCGTAATATTAAAATATATAACCTTGAAAGAGAAGGATTTTGAAATAATGGCGCCTGTCGGTTCCTATGAATCGTTGATGGCTGCTATACAAGGAGGGGCCGACTCCATTTATTTCGGTATCGAAGGATTGAATATGCGTTCTCGCTCGTCGAATAATTTCACGACGGAGGATTTGCGCAAGATCGTCGCTATTTGCGGGGAACATGGTATCAAGAGTTATCTCACGGTTAATACGGTTATTTATGGTGAGGATCTTCCGTTGATGAGGGAGATCATAGACGCCGCTAAGGATGCGGGTGTCTCCGCCATTATCGCCGCCGATGTAGCCGCTATGAGTTACGCGAATAGCATCGGGCAAGAGGTGCACTTATCCACGCAATTGAATATCTCGAACGTGGAGGCGTTGAAGTTTTACGCCCGCTTCGCCGATGTGGTCGTATTGGCTCGCGAATTGAACTTAAAGCAGGTGCATGAGATTTATCAGGAGATCGTGAAGCAGCAGATCAAGGGCCCGAAAGGGGAATTGATCCGCATAGAGATGTTCGCTCACGGGGCTTTGTGCATGGCCGTGTCCGGTAAATGCTATTTGAGTTTGCATGAGATGAACGCTTCCGCCAACCGGGGGGCTTGCATGCAAATTTGTCGTCGTGCCTATACGGTGCATGATAAGGATAGCCAGATCGAGCTGGATGTGGAGAATCAGTATATCATGTCGCCAAAGGACTTGAAGACGATTCATTTCATGAATAAGATGATGGATGCCGGCGTACGTGTGTTCAAGCTGGAGGGGCGTGCCCGCGGGCCGGAGTATGTGCGTCTCGTGACCGAATGTTATAAAGAGGCGGTCAAGGCTTATTGCGAAGGTACCTTCGATGAGGAAAAGATAGCGGTTTGGGACGAGCGTCTGCGCAGGGTCTTTAATCGCGGTTTCTGGGATGGCTACTATCTGGGACAACGGTTGGGTGAATGGAGCAGTAAATATGGCTCCGGTGCTACCCGTAAGAAAGTGTACGTGGCACGGGGTATCAAATACTTCAGCGGAATCGGTGTCGCCGAGTTTGAGATGGAGTCCGGTTCCTTGAGAGTAGGCGATGAGATCTTGGTAACGGGTCCCACGACCGGAGCCGTTATGCAGACCGTCGATGAGATCCGGGTAGACCTGAAACCGGTGGAGGAGACCGTGAAAGGGGAACGCTTCTCGATAAAGATGTCCGAGAAGATCCGCCCGTCCGATCGTCTTTATAAAATGGAGAAAGTACAAATCGAAAAAGAACTACGATAATGAAGGAATATATTTTTAAACTGACAGACAAGGTTCGCGATTACGAGTGCGATTTGCAAGGCGTGGTGAATAACTCCAATTACCAGCATTATATGGAGCATACCCGGCATGAGTTTCTAGAGTCGTTGGGTGAGAACTTCGGCGCCATGCATGAGAAGGGCATCGATGCTTTTGTGGCCCGTGTGGATATCCAGTTCAAGAACTCCTTGCGGAGCGGCGATCGGTATACTTCTTGCCTGAATGTATATAAGAAAGGGGTGAAACTGGTGTTCGAGCAAGATATTTACCGGGAATCCGATGGGGCGCTGGCTACTAAAGGAGTCGTGGAATCCGTTGTCGTAGAGAATGGCAAATTAACCAGAGGAGAATATTTCGATGAGATGCTAAAGCGAATAGAATCAAAACAAGCATAAATGACAGACAAACAGATTTACCAAATTGGCCTTACTATGATTAATGGGGTGGGAGATATCCTAGCCCGCCATCTTCTGGAAGCGTTGGGAGATGCGGAGGCCGTGTTTACGGAAAAGCGCCAGTCGCTAGAGAAGATATCGGGTATCGGCGATTCGATTATCGCCGAGATTAAGCGGGCGGATGTGCTTTTACGGGCAGAGAAAGAATTGGCTTTTGCCCAAAAGAACGGTATCTCTATCTATTTCTTGAAAGATATGAATTATCCGGAACGTCTGCGGGAATGCCCGGACGCTCCGGTTTTATTTTATTTCAAGGGGAACGCGGATTTAAACGCCGCCCATATCATCAGCGTTGTGGGTACTCGTAGGGCCTCCGCTTATGGGCAGGAAGTGACCGAGCGTTTATTGCGGGATTTGTCCGTGATTTTCCCGGATCTATTGGTCGTTAGCGGACTCGCATATGGCATCGATATTTGCGCTCATCGGAATGCGTTGAAGAACCAATTGCCCACGGTGGGCGTATTGGCGCATGGTTTGGATCGTATCTATCCTCCCGTGCATCGCTCTACGGCGGTCGAGATGTTGGAGCGGGGAGGTTTATTGACCGACTTTCCTAGCGGGACGAATCCGGATCGGCAGAACTTTATCCGGCGAAACCGGATCGTAGCCGGTCTGGCGGATGCCACGATCGTTATTGAATCGGCGGAGAAAGGAGGCTCTTTGATCACGGCGGATATCGCTTTCTCGTATGGCCGGGATGTCTATGCCTTTCCGGGCCGGGTAACGGATATCAACTCTAAAGGATGTAATGGCTTAATCCGGCAGAATAAAGGAGGCTTGATCACTTGCGCTGACGATTTAATCATGGCGATGCGTTGGGATGTCGCTCAAAAGACAGATGCGTTACCGGTCCAAACCCAATTATTATTTCCTGAGAACGAGGAGAGTGAACGGATCTTGTCGTTCTTGGAAATGCGAAAGGAATCTCATATCAATGAATTGTCCGTAGCCTTGAATCTTCCGGTACATCAATTATCTTCTCTGCTCTTTGAGTTGGAATTGGATGGAAAGATAAAATCGATGCCGGGAAGCATCTATAAACGAATGAAACCCCTATAAATAATTAAAGCCTGTCTCACGACAAGCCCTAACCAAACTTTGTTAACCTTAAATCTAATACTATTATGAAAAAACCACAATGCAAAGATAAGCTTGTAAAGCCCCTTTGTCAAGGGTTTTGAGTATAACTTGTGTTAAACAACATGTCTGCCCGGTATAAAAAATGTTTTTGAATTTGAAACTATACAGAATAGGCATAAAATCTTCTAAAATTAACAGTTTGGATGTTGTTTGTAATCCTTGATCTTCACAGTGCTTGTATATATGGAGGAGGTTTATCCATACTAAAAAATCCTTGTAAGCGAACTTACAAGGATTTCTGGATTTGTGCGGCTGAAGGGACTCGAACCCCCACGCCGTGAAGCATCAGATCCTAAGTCTGACGTGGCTACCAATTACACCACAGCCGCATTGGAATCGTGTGCAAAGGTAATGCTTTTTTATAAACTTGCAAATATTTGCGTTGTTTTTTTAGCGAAACCTTATTTCTTCTCGGTCTCGGACAAGAGGTGGGTGATCGCCGCCTCGATAATCGTATCTTTACCTTTCTCGATATCTTCTTGGGTCATAGAAACCTTATATGTAGGATCGATACCGAATTCCGTATGCTGTTTGTTTACATCTAGCATGGGAGACGCGGAGAAACGGACACCCCAGCCGTTGGGCAACTCGGAGTTAAAGGGGAAGCCACTACCGCCTCCGGTGCGATCTCCCATCGTCGTTACATAAGGCATCATGCGTACTTTCTGCACGAAATCGTTGGCGGCGCTGTAGCAATGACGATTCGTTAAGACCACGACAGGGCGTAACCAGCGGATACGCTCGGAAGGTGAGAGATAAAGGGGATAAGGTTCGGAAAAGTCATCGTGCCCTTTACCCGTCTTATGTTGGATATAGCCGGTCAGTATCTTTTCCTCCAAGAAACGGGAAGCGATGCGATCGGCGTTTGATAACATGCCACCGCCATTATCCCGGATATCGAAGATCAAACCTTTGCAATCCTTGAATTGATAGAATATGTGATCCAAACCGCTTTCGCCGGCCGAACTGGAAAAGCTACCGTAGTAAATATACCCGATCTGCCCGTCACTCAATGTCGTGTATTTAAGTCCTCCGGCGATCGAGTAGTTCCTTCCGAGATAATTCTCTTGTATGTCCGAGTCGAAATTATCCGGATAATCGAGATACCAATCCCAATAGCGGGACATATTGAAGGTGGATATCAAATTGGTATGCCCGTCTTTCAGCTCGTTTAGCATATCGCCTAATACGTCAAATAGGACGTATTGGTTCATCGTATCGCTTATCTGCGTCTTATAACGGTCGTGAACCTCGTTCCAATCAATGTCCTTGTATTCGAAGAAGCAGTAATTCTCATCCAATATTTTCCAAAGCGCCTCAAAGTTCTCCTGTGGGGAGGCCACGTATTCGTCCGATTTCTCACATCCGGTAAACAGGAATCCGAGAGATATACATATATATATAAGGTATCGTTTCATTTGATTTCCTTTTAATAATAAGCGCTTCTGAACCGCTGGGTATTCTTTAGGCGTTTTCCTCCGAAAGAGATAAATTCTTTCACGAGGCCGATCATAAAAGAGTGAGAGATTATATGAGACTGTATCCCATTGACATCTGTACGGTAAGAGCTGTTTAGGTAACCTGCCCGTATCGTAAAATTACAAACCGGGAAATCTACCGTGAAAAAGTTCTTCATGGCGAATTTATTATGGAAGGAATTGAATTGCACCACTCCCGAAGCATTCCCTAGGTTGAAGATCTCGTAATACGATTGCCCGTAATGGGGGGAGAATAAAACACCGGCAAAGGGGATCGTGAACTGGTAGCGCAGCGTCATAGGATATTCCTTGACGCGTAACTTATAGATCGCCATGGCGGAGATGTTCAAATCGATATCCGCTTTCGCCGAGGCCGGGTTATTTCCGTTGCGGGTATTGTATATAAAACCACCCATGCCATGCACGGCACCACCCGCCAGAAGCTTTAAATCCGGCAATACCGTGGGCAAATGATAATAGTAACCCAACGTATAATCGATAAAGCCCGCGAAATCCGTAGCGGTAGAGGCAGCATTATCCGTGCTAGCCAGATCGACGCTTATGATTTGCTGTCTGGATACCCGATAGTTTGCCAGTCGGACCCTCTTCATCCGTTCATTCATTACCCGTAATCCGGGGCCTGTATATTTCTTATCTTCCATGCTGGGAGATAAATAGGTGTCCATTAGGTTGTAGCTTCCTATACCGACCATGGTCCCGCTGTTGATAGACCAAGGGATCTCGTCTCCATCGGACTGGGCCTTGGCCGGTGACGCGAGAAACAGCAGGAACAAACCAATCAAACAGGTGATAGCTTTCATAGGTTATTCGTCAAACAATTTCATCTGTCCCGTAATTTCATCGATAATATCCGTGGTACTCTGCCCGTCGTCAGTGTCGTTTCCCTCCTCATTGCCTTCGGTATCGTCTGATTCCGATGCGTTTTCGGAAGGGACGAAGCGATTCGGTTCCAGCTCATTGATTGTCTCGACCTCAAATGTAGAGATTCGTTTACCTTTGGCTTTGAAGCCTTTCACCGCGATAAATTCGTCGGCATCGAGGATGAGAGCCTCCCGGAAGGCGTCGTGGCCTCCGAAGATCACCTCGATACGAGGATAGACCTCATCCGTAAGCAACATCAAGCGGTTCTTCGGATTCTCTCCTAGGAAATTCTGCTTCCGGGTGTTTACCTCCAGCAGGAATCGTTTGATATAATAATATTTCTGATCCGCGTCGTATAATACGGCAGTCCATATCTTGCTCGGCTGGTATTTCTCGATGACCATGATATTGGACTCGTAGTGATTGCTAAGGTCAAAATTCGTGACGTAGAAATCGCCGTTCGGCAGGATCACCAATATCTGATCGTTGCTATGGAACTCGCCTAGCTCTTCTCCCCGTCCATCGTAATTTAACCGGAGTACGTCCCAGTCGAACCATACTTCCCGGCCTCCCAAGGTGGAAGAGCCTTTCTGCTTGAGGCTGATCTTGTGCACTTCCGCTTTCGTCAGGATATTACCTTGAGAACCCCGTCCCTTAATGGCTATCTCGCTGAAGTTCTTTTCGAAGACGAGTAGTTTCTGCCGGGGTTTGGGTTTCAGGATTACCTTGACGGTCTCCGCCTCTCCGTTCGGGTTTGCACTGAAGTAAAGGACACGGGAGTTTTCCGTACCTTTGGTCAGGTCGTATTCCCGATCGCGTGTAGCGCCTGTGACGGCGAAGCGTTTGATGTAATTATATCCGAACTTACCGTCCCGGTATATGACGTTGTAAATCGTCCGGTTGTCGTTACGCTTAAATACGTTGACATATAGAATATCCTTACCGATAAAGATCTTATCCGCTACCTTGACGATCTTATAAGTACCGTTGCGATAGAAGATAATGACATCGTCTATATCCGAGCAGTTACATATGAACTCGTCCTTTTTCAGTCCCATGCCGATGAAACCTTCTTGACGGTTGATATACAATTTCTCGTTCGCCTCTACGACCTTGGTCGCCTCGATCGTGTCGAAATTGCGTATCACGGTATGGCGAGGGTAAGCCTTGCCGTATTTCTCTTTCAGCATGGTAAACCAATCGATGGTATAGTCGACGATATGTTCCAGCTTATCGTTGATCTTGGCGATTTGTTCCAAGGTCTGGGCAATGAACTCGTTACTCTTGTCGGAGTTGAACTTTAAGATACGTCCCATCTTGATCTCCATGAGTTTCAGGATATCGTCCCGGGTAACCTCACGGATAAATCGGGGCTTGAACGGCTCTAAACGAAGGTCGATATGGGATATCGCCTCGTCCATGTTCTTGGCGTTCTCGAACTCCGGGTCTTTATAAATACGTTCCTCGATAAATATCTTTTCAAGGGAGGCGAAGAACAGGGCCTCCTCCTGCTCTTGTTTCTGGATCTTGAGCTCTTCCCGTAACAGCTCCAGCGTACGATCCGTAGAGTGGCGAAGCACATCGCTGACCGTAAGGAAATGCGGCTTGTCCTCCTTGATCACGCAACAGTTTGGGGAGATACTGATCTCACAATCCGTAAAGGCGTATAAAGCATCGATGGTCTTGTCTGAAGAGACCCCCGGAGCGAGATGCACCAAGATCTCTACATCCTTGGCGGTATTATCGTCTACCTTCTTGATCTTGATCTTTCCTTTATCGTTCGCTTTTAGGATGGACTCGATCACGGTAGAGGTTGTTTTTCCATACGGGATCTCCGAGATCACCAATGTCTTATTATCGAGCTTGCCGATTTTCGCACGGACTTTCACCGATCCACCCCGTTCTCCATCATTATATTTGGCTATGTCGATAGAGCCTCCTGTCTGGAAATCCGGATATAACGCGAATTCCTCTCCCCGTAGATAGGCGATGGAAGCATCTAATAACTCATTGAAATTATGAGGGAGTATCTTGGAAGACAGGCCTACGGCGATACCTTCCACGCCCTGTGCCAGCAATAAAGGGAATTTTACCGGTAAGGTAACCGGTTCCTTATTACGCCCGTCGTAAGAAAGCTGCCAAAGGGTTGTCTTGGGATTGAATACGGTCTCCAAGGCAAACTTGGAAAGGCGAGCCTCTATATAACGAGGAGCGGCGGCTCCGTCTCCCGTCAGGATATTACCCCAGTTTCCTTGGCAATCGATCAACAGATCCTTTTGTCCCAATTGCACCAAGGCATCTCCGATAGAGGCGTCTCCGTGAGGGTGGAACTGCATCGTATGACCTACGATATTTGCAACCTTGTTATACCGCCCGTCATCCAACCTCCTCATGGAGTGCAGGATACGTCGTTGTACGGGTTTCAGTCCATCGTTGATATGCGGAACGGCCCGTTCCAAGATCACATAAGAAGCGTAGTCTAGGAACCAGTTTTGGTACATCCCAGACAAATGATAGGTCGTGACACGTGTATCCCCTTTCCCCGGGACTTTATAGTCGGAATGGGTATTCGCCTCTTCCTCCGTAGTCTCGTTATCTTGGGTATCACTATTTATATCCTCAATTTCCTCGTTTTCCTTATCTTCGATATAATCGTCTTCTTTATCTTCCGGTCTCATAAAATCCAGTTCTTTCTACACAACGCTATTACGCCAAATTGCTAACAGGGTGTAAATATAGCAAATATTCGGCAGTTTTTATAAGAATGAGGCTTTTACGAGAGTGAGTTTGCGTTAAATAAAGAGATTTTATAAAATAAATATTTAGGTGGTAGGGGTTTTTCAGAATCTTTTGTCTTATCAATAACAATTGATATTTACATATAAAAGAATATGATATGAAGAAGCTGATTTTATTTGTGTTATGCGCTTTGAGCGGCTTGATGGTGAGCGCTCAATCACGCTGGGGGATTACTCCGGAGGGTGGATTTGCCGCGGTTAATCGTGTTGGAATGGGATCTAGCTGGCGTGCGGGGGTTAAGGTAGGCGTTGGTGTATCTTACCAGTTTGAACCGGGATGGATTGGACTGAAATCCGGTTTATATTATGCGAATAGAGGGTATTCGTTGGGAGATTATCCGAGAACGACGGAGTCTGCCACGTATGTCTTGAAAGAGATGATGACCGGTGGTATCACGCAACATTTTTTGCAATTGCCCGTGATGGCTGATTTCTCATGGAAAGTGTCGAAAGAGGTACGTATGCATTTAGCGGTCGGTATGTATGCCGGTGTATCTGTCAAGAATGATACGAATTGGGGATCTTCGTTTACGATGGGGTATTCGAAGGAGCCGCAGGCGCTTGGTAAATATGTCAAATCTACTGGCCTAGGGTATAGTTATGGTTATGGCCATTCGGGATATGATGAGGCTGAAAACGCCGATCATCCATTTCGAGACGTGAATTCTTTTGATTGGGGATTGACAACTTCTTTTGGTATAGAGGTGAATAACTGGGTGATGAATCTGGGGTATGATCTCTCTCTAGGTGATGAGGGCGGTAACTATAAGATCGATGGCGATAATTTCTCTCTGTATGAAGTAAGAAGTGTCGGTGCCAATTACAATACGATGAGTCTGACGGTTGGGTATAAGTTCAAGCTTTAACGGCAAATCACTCATAGGATACGAATCTGACGAATATTCGGTGTCTTTTGGCGTAAGAAGTTTACTTCAACAGAAACCTAGATTAGACGTATCATAATTTGTCTACGCTTCATTATAAGTATGATGAACAAGGCCGGAAAATAAAGGGGATTACTGAATATCCGGTTATTGGCAAGAGCAAGGTGACAGTCTTTTCTTATAAGAATAATCTTCTGGAACGGAAAGTTGAGTACGACGAACTCGGCCGGAAGCTTACTTATACGGACTATGAGTACGATGAGACAGGGTTGTTGACAAAAGAAACGATTCGTGATCCCGAAACGTCCGAGGTTCTCCGATATAGCGAGTACCGCAATGAGAACGGATTGAACATGGAGATCATGGTTTATACTTCTCTCCCGACAGAGAAGAAACCCATAGAGCTTCGTCGGATCACGAAGTCCTATGATCAGAATGGCAATCTGCATCAATTAGTCTCTGAAGAATTGGCTTCTTCTAGCTCCCAGTCGAGTTTCTCGGAGTCCTATGAGTATATTTGAAGGCGTTCGTGATGACTTTATTCGATATGGAATGTCATCACGAATGTTTTTTCCTTCGTATAGGGTGCCTATTCGTCCAATCCTTGTTCGTTCGGATTTCCGGTCTTCATGAAATACCCTTATACAATAAGACCCCTTCCGTAGTTGTTCTCACTCCTTGTACTTTTCCTTCGGTAATTTGAAAATTCTTTTAGTTCTTATGGTTTTCTATATTTGCCATAAATATAACAAAAAATGCAGAGCGTAGCGTCGGGATTAAAAGCAAAAGACATTTCTCTTAGAGGTAACAAAAGTTTCATACTGAGGAAACTTTAGTTTCCCTATAGAGAAACAAAAGTTTTCCGCTTATTAAACTTTTGTTTTCCTATAATAAAACTTTTGTTTTTTAGGTTAAAAAACTACAAATGGCTAGATGTTAATATTTTATCCGTGTTGAAAGGAGATCGGATAATGCTATATGGTGAGTGTGGAGAAGCGTTGTGTTAGGTGATGGAAAAGTGGTAAATGGCAGTAAATAGTGGTAGATAGAGCCAGATAATTGTAGATGTTTTTTATCTACCACCATGGATTAAGTATCCTAAGACCAGATGATTGCAGGGATAGTTGTAGATGTTGTAGCAAATGGGCTTGTAAATTATATGGGAGAATTGAAAGTTAAAGCGATGAACGAATAACTTTCAATTCTCCATGTTTCAATTAAATGGTATAATATTGTTCCCATCCTTTGCGAGGCGGCAAACCACACAGCATCTTATTCGCTTCCGGATCGTTCGTGATCTGTTTCGTGTCACGATCGAAGACGAGCTTGCGGTTCAAGCGCTGGCTTAATACGCCGAGACAGAATACCTGACTTAATGGGCCGGCGATCGAGAACGGTGAGCGGGTTTTCTCCTTACCCATACAGCTTAACAGGAAGTTCGCGAAATGGTTAGACGGGCTTTTCGGCACTTCCGGTAAGCGGGATTCCATCTCTTTCGCTTTCTCATCCGGGATGATAGATAAGGTACTTCCATGAGAACCACCCTTGAAGGTTAATTCTTTCGAGTAGATTTCCTTGCCCGGGTTCAACTTCGCCGGTTGTATCTTCCCTCCGGCTACGGTCGGGATATTCGGGTCGAGCTCCGAGACACCATAACCTTCCGGTACGGCGGGGATATTGTCCAGTCCATCGTACCAAGTGATATCCACGGCCGGCATATTCCCTCTTTCCGGGAATTTAAACAGAAGGGTGGATGACATCGGGAAGAAGAACGGGTTATGGTCTTTCAAATAAAGCGGATTTATTTCTGTAGGCAATCCTAAATCTAGGAATTCATGTGCCGTATCCAAAATATGCGCTCCCCAGTCTCCTAAGACACCCATTCCGAAGTCGTACCAACAACGCCATTGTCCCAAATGGTAGTCATGGTTGTAATCATGATATTGAGCTACGCCGATCCATGTGTCCCAATCCATCGTCTCGGGAACCGGTTCTCCCATAGGCATATGCCTAATATTCGGGTTCCATCCGTGCCAGCGACGCGGATTATTCATATGGGCGGTAATGGCGGTAACATCCTTGATAATACCGGCCTCTTTCCATGCCTTGAATTGGAAATAGTTCGCCTCGGAATGTCCTTGGTTACCCATTTGGGTGACAACGCCGTATTTCTTCGCTCCACGCATCATGATCTCTATTTCTTGGAACGTGCGGGCCATCGGTTTCTCTACATATACATGTTTGCCGTGCGCCATCGCCTCGATCGTGATCGGGAAGTGGGAATGATCCGGCACGCCTACGCTTACGGCATCGATCTTGTCCGCCATCCGGTCGAACATCGTGCGGAAGTCCTGAAAACGGGCCGCTTTCGGGAACATGTTGATAATCTCTTGCGTGTGAGGGGCTCCCATGTCCACGTCGCAGAGAGCTACCACGTTACACAGACCTGTGTTATACAATTCCTTGGCGATCTCGCCCCCTCGTTGTCCGATGCCGATGAACGCTATATTTACCCGGTCATTAGCGCTGATTAGCGGGGAAGTAGGTAGAACACGTCCGTGGGCGGGTGTCCAGAACGACGGGATGGCTGATACTGCCGATAAGGCTAGCGCTCGCTTAAGGAACGAGCGGCGTGAGATTTCTTCTGATTTCATGGTATTATCTTGTTTAAATTATACTGTTTGCGCAAACACTAACGATTTACGTCGTAAATATACAAAACTTTCTATAGTTACGGAAAAAATCATTTACTTTGTAGCCGCATAAAGGAGACCATGTGCTAATGTGTCACTCAGGCGGGTCTCCGATGGACTTATCATTGGCACATTGGCATATTAACAAAATTGGCAAATTATTAGATTATGGCACAAGAAGATGTATTTAAGAAATTAGTTTCACACTGTAAGGAGTATGGTTTCGTATTTCCCTCCTCAGAGATTTATGACGGTTTGGGAGCGGTATACGATTATGGCCAGTATGGTGTTGAGTTAAAGAATAATATAAAGAAATATTGGTGGGATAGCATGACTTTGCTGCATGAGAATGTAGTGGGTATTGATTCCGCTATTTTTATGCACCCTACTATCTGGAAAGCTTCCGGCCATGTTGACGCTTTTAATGATCCGTTGATCGATAACAAGGACTCGAAGAAACGTTACCGTGCGGACGTTTTGATCGAGGACCATTTGGGCAAGATCGAGGAGAAAATAAATAAGGAAGTGGCGAAAGCCGCAAAGAAATTCGGTGACGCTTTCGATGAGGCTAAATTCCGTGAGACGAATCCTCGTGTATTGGAGCATCAAGCGAAATGGAATGAGATTCATGAGCGTTATAGTAAGGCGATGAACGAGTCTAACTTCGAGGATCTTCGCCAATTGATCTTGGATTGCGAGATCGTTTGCCCGATTTCCGGAACTCGTAACTGGACGGAGGTTCGCCAGTTTAACTTGATGTTCTCTACGGATATGGGTTCTACCGCTGATGGAGCGACTAAGATTTATCTTCGTCCGGAGACGGCTCAAGGTATTTTCGTGAACTTCTTGAATGTGCAGAAGACTGGCCGTATGAAGATCCCGTTCGGTATCGCCCAGATCGGTAAGGCGTTCCGTAATGAGATCGTGGCTCGTCAGTTTATCTTCCGTATGCGCGAGTTCGAGCAAATGGAGATGCAATTCTTCGTTCGTCCGGGTGAGGAGATCGAGTGGTTCAAGAAATGGAAGTCTACTCGCTTAAAATGGCATCAAGCTCTTGGCTTGGGAGATCAGAAGTATCGTTATCACGATCATGAGAAGTTGGCTCACTACGCTAACGCCGCTACGGATATCGAGTTCGAGATGCCGTTCGGATTCAAGGAAGTGGAGGGTATACATAGCCGTACGAATTTCGACTTGAGTCAGCATGAGAAGTTTTCCGGTAAAAAGATCCAATATTTCGATCCGGAGTTGAACCAGAGTTACACTCCGTATGTAATCGAGACCTCGATCGGTGTAGACCGTGTGTTCTTGAGCATCATGGCGGGTTCTTACTGCGAGGAGACGTTGGCGAATGGCGAGAGCCGTGTGGTATTGAAGTTGCCCGCAGCCTTGGCTCCGATCAAGTTGGCCGTATTGCCATTGGTGAAGAAAGATGGCCTGCCCGAGAAAGCTGAGGAGATTATAAATATGTTGCGTTTCGACTTCCGTTGCCAATACGACGAGAAGGATTCTATTGGTAAGCGTTATCGCCGTCAAGATGCGATCGGTACCCCGTATTGTATTACGGTAGACCATGACACCTTGAAGGATAATTGCGTAACGATCCGTTTCCGTGACACGATGGAGCAAGAGCGCGTAAGCATCGATAAGCTTCACGATATTATTACGGAGAAGGTGAGCATGAAGAATTTATTGAAAAAGGTAATAGAGTAAACGAATGAAGAAGTACTGGCATATCGCGTTGATGTTGTTTTGCGTGCTCATGATCACCTCTTGTGGGGATGATGATGAGGCACTAGAGGTGGATGAGGTTTGGAAGGTCCAGAATGAGGAGGCTTTTCAAGCCCAGATGCTGGTTCCGGGTTTCGAGCAATTGAGTTCTCAAAGTAATGCCGGATTTATCCTTTACAAGGTCTTGAAGACAGGAGAGAGTAAGGAGCCGATTTATTATACGAGCAAGGTGGAATGTTATTATAAAGGGACGTTTATTGATGGAACGGTTTTTGATGATAAATCGTTTGAGGCAGGTGCCCCTGCCGAGCTTACTGTTTCTGAGATGGTAGATGGTTTTGCTACAGCGTTACAGAATATGCACCCAGGAGATCGTTGGGAGATTTGGATTCCTCAACAGATGGGATACGGTTCGGCTGGAAGGAGTGCTTCGGGAAGTGTCATAATAAAGCCTTATACGACTTTGATCTTTGATTTGGAAGTTACAAGGATTGTCAAAGAGTAGGTTCTTTCATTAAGAATAATTACGGCCGCCTCTTTTTAGGGGTGGCCGTTTTTTTATAGTTATATGTAAATCTAGGGAAGCAAACCTCTATAAACAATTAAAGCCTGTCTCACGACAAGCCCTAACCAAACTTTGTTAACCTTAAATCTAATACTATTATGAAAAAACCACGATGCAAAGATACGTTCGTCAAGACCATTTGTCAAGTCTTTTGCAACTAATATATGTTAAGTAACATGTCGATGCTTGCTAAAAAGTGTTACACAACATAAAGCTCTATATATTACAATCAAAATCTTCTAATTTTAACGATGATTAGATCCCTTTCATAGGACTGCTAAAGGGAAAGACGTTCTTTGAGTAGCTTATAGCCAGCGCTACTGGCACGAAGATAGGTTCCATCCTTTAATCGTACTTGATAGGTTTCTTTTCCGAATAGTTCTACTCGCAATATCTGTTCCGTATTAACGATATAAGAGCGGTGTATACGAACGAACTCCGGAGAAGGAAGGCTTCGCTCGAAATACTTCATGGTTTGCTCCTTTACGTGCTGACCGGAAGTGGTGAATAAGGTCACATAGTCGCCACATGCTTGCAAATAGAATATCTCTTTTATCGGGATGATATGAATACGTGCCCCGTCTTTTACGGATATACGATCTAGAATCTCCTCCGGAACGGTAGTCGGGGGAGGGGCCGTCTTTTCCTCCATTTGTCTCACGATAGGTTCCGCCTCACTCTTTCTTTCCCGACTGGCATACCATTGGGATAGAATGATCCATGCCATTAGGCCGAACAGGAATCGAACAGGAATCGTGATCGAGAATTCCTCCCAATCTTCCAATCCGAATATTTGTAGCAAGATCGAGCATCCGGCTATGCAAGCGATTTGTACGAGTACGGCGAAAGCCACTCGTGCTTGCATGATATGTAACGTACATTGTACATACCAAAGATAATATCCCGCTACGGCGAACAATGCGATGGAAAGTAGGCTATCGACCAAAGTGATGCTCAACGGAAGATCGCCATAAAGAGTTAATAATGCGCATTGGATCGCTATGGCTAAAAGTAGTAATAGGCTTCCCAGCCCTTTATGTAATATGGATGTTGTAATAGGATGTTCTTGCATGATGAGTTTAGTCTCTTAGTTCAAGGCCGCTGAACGACAAGTCTCCACATATGTATAGTGTATGCGTCATGTCGGTTGCTTCTGTCAGTTCCCTCATATCTTGGCATCCTGCCAAGAAAGAACCAACCTTTAGACGAACCAGCCATCCTTTAGGAACGTATATTACTACGCCGCTGAAGGAGCTATCTATGTTTATGATGGTTTCATCAGCCTCTAATGTTGTTTTTTTAAGATCAAGAATCACGTTGCCGAAAGATACGTCTATGTCCGCCCCCTTGAATACGGGGTCCAGTACGATGTGCCTTACCGAGTTGAAAGTGGTGTCAACCGATACGAAACCGTTATCTGTCTCGTAGTTGATCTCATCGTTAGGCTTTCTGTGCCCGAAAGGGGGATGGTTAAAGGGACGTTTATGCTTTTTCGTGCGGATAGAATCTTTCCGCTTCAGCATGATGACCAATCCTAACAGGATTAATCCTAACGGCCAATATACACGTAAAAAATCGTTCGTGATCCAATTTAACTGCGGGAAAAGGAAATAGACTCCCACGCCCACGAGGAGCATACCTCCTACCGGATTACGGTGGAAAATCGTAAAGATGCCCGACACGACAAGCAGCATCGGCCAAGATACAAGCAAGTCAAATAAGGATGGATCTATCATTCCTAGATTCCGCAGTAAAAATAATATACCGACAATGATAAATAAGGTAGCGATCAGATACCCGTTTGTCCTCTTCTCTTTAAAATTGATGTCATAATCTTTCATATCCATAAGTTCAATTTTTTTGTTTTTTATCAAATGTACGGGTTCGTCATTCTATACACAAGTAAATACCGCTGATTTCTATACGAGTATCGGTAAATAACCGAATAATCCCGATTAAAAAAGCCTTTAGTTTGTAAGAAACGTGAATTTGACACCAAAACTTGATAAAAAAACTAGTTTGATAAGATTAGTTGATAATTAAGGAATATCTTTGTCTTTACAACTGCAATAGAGGAATGTAGGGAATGATACGAAATATTATAAATTTAAAGGCAATAATACTTTATTTTGGATTGATTTTATGCTTGATAGCCGGTATGCCGACTCCGGCTTATGGGAGTTCTTCATATCCGGTCAAGGAGGAATCGTATGTATTGGTGATAAATTCATATGTGGATGGCGAACGTTGGTCTGGTAATTTATTAAACATGATCTCGAAGTTCGCTACCCCGGAGGAGTACACTCTCCGGATAGATCATATAAGCGTGATGTTGGTTGATACGCCAGAGAAATTAAAAGAGAAACAAGAGGTCTTCTTTGAAGCTAACAAGAAGAAGCCGGATGGAATTATCTACTTAGGCGTAAATGGATGGGCTTTTATGCGGGATAAGATCCGGGAGAAATGGGGGGATATTCCCACTCTGGTCTGTTCGGAGACGGGGGAAATGGCAGAAAATGAATGTTATTTTAATCAGAGGCATTCCTCTGATAGGGTGATTCCTTTACAAGAGGCGGTTAAGGGGTATAACGCTACGGGATTGGTTATCCCTTATTATGTTAAAGGTTCGATCGACTTGGTGAAGGAATTAATCCCGGGTTTGAAACGTCTGATTTTCATATCCGACAGACGTTATGTTTCCACATGGCTCCGGGATGAGATGGAGAAACATATGGAAACTTCTTTCCCTGAGGGGAAAGTGGATTTTTATACGGAGGGTTCTTGCTCCATGGATAGTTTATTGGCGGTTCTGTCGGAGAAAGATCCGCATCGAGCGACAGCCGTGATGTATTACTCGTGGATTACCGAGAAACCTTTCTTGAATCACTCGTTATTATATAGTACTTTATATCAAGGTATAAACGGTATTTCTAGGCATCCTGTTTTTTCTTTATATGATATGGGTGTGGAAGAAGGATATACGATTGGTGGATATTATAATAGCGCTAAAACGATTGAGACTGCTCTAATCCCCTTGCTACAACAAGTTTATAACGGTGAAGATATGGGCAAGATCCCGGTTTCAACGGTGGATGATCCTCATAAATACTTGAATTATGTTTCGTTGATAAGTGCGATATCTAATGAAGATAATTTCCCGCGTGATGCGATCTACTTGAATGCGCCTCCCTCTTTCTTGGAAAAATATTGGATGCAACTGTTAGGCTTTCTGATATTCTTTCTGGTAGTCGTGTTTTTAGCGTGGCATTACGTGTATCGTTCTAAGCAAAAGATGAAGGAAGTGGAGTTGAGGCTATTATCCCGTTACCGTGATTTATTTAATAATATGCCATTGCCTTATATACGGCAGCGGCTGATTCGGGAAGGTACGCAAATCGATGTGCAGGTTTTGGATGTAAACCATGCTTTCGAGGAAAAAATCGCTCCTAAAGATTTCGTGGTAAATAAGCATGGAAAAGAGATCGCTAATTTAATTGGGGGAAGTTATCCTTTGCTTCTATCGGCTGTACCTACAGTTCTGGAGAGTGGGAAATCCTTTACTTGTGAGTATTATTTTGAGCCGACAGGGCTTTACTATACGATTATCATCATGCCTACCTCGGAAGAGAATGTGGTTGATGCGTTTTTTATTGATATTACGGATATCCATAAATTCCAGACGCATTTGAAAGCCATGAATCATAAGCTGGCTATGGCGTTAGAGGCGGCAGATCTTTTACCGTGGCGATATAATCTGGCTGAAGAGAAGATTATCTATGAGTCGAAAGTACATCCGGGAGATAATATAGAGACAGCAGAGGTGCATACCCATGAGGTTTCGTTGAAGGAATATTTCAGCAAGATACACCCGTCTTTCAGGGCTTGCGTGGAAAAGGCTTTCGATGATTTGTGTAATGGGAAAATAAAGAAAGTACGAAAAGAATATTGTCTGGAGCGGTTGATTCCGGGAGAAGATCGCCATGAGTGGGAGGAGATACAGGTAATGGTCGAATATGATGCTTCCGGTAAACCGAAAGCGTTGATCGGGTCTACGATATCTATTACCGAGCGTAAGCAATTGGAACATGACCTTCGAATGGCTAGGGATAAGGCGGAGGAGTCGAATAAATTGAAATCTGCGTTTTTAGCTAATATGAGCCATGAGATACGTACACCGTTGAATGCGATCGTAGGTTTCTCTAATATCCTCGCCTCGACCGATAACCTTGAGGATAAGAAGGAATTCGCTGATATTATCGAGAATAATAATTCCCTATTGTTGCAGTTGATAAACGATATCTTGGATTTGTCAAAAATTGAGGCGGGTACCTTGGAGTTTACTTATGACTATGTGGATATTAACGCTGTATTGAGGGATTTGGAGCAATCGGCTCATTTGAAGAATAAGAATCCGGATGTACAGATCTCATTTAAGGATTATCTGGAGCCTTGCGTGATTTATACGGATCGAAATCGTCTGTCCCAACTGATGATCAATCTGTTGAACAATGCCATGAAATTTACGCAGGCAGGATTGATCTCATTTGGCTATAAACTGCGGGATGATAATACGTTGTGGTTCTATGTAGAGGATACGGGCTGCGGAATCCCGGAGAATAAACGGAAAGATATTTTCGGACGTTTTGTGAAACTGAACACTTTCGCTCAAGGAACAGGATTGGGTTTAAGCATCTGTGAGATGATTGTTACCCAGATGAAAGGAACGATCGGGGTTGATTCTATGGAAGGGAAAGGCTCTAAGTTCTGGTTTACATTGCCTTTTCAGCCGAAGAAAGAATTATTTCCTAGTGAAGAGCAGAAGCCTGTTACTTTGGAGAAGATCGCCCGAAGTGAGGTTACGATCTTGATCGCTGAGGACAATTCCAGTAATTATCGCCTGTTTGAGTCTATATTGAAGCCTGAATATAAATTGATTCATGCATGGAATGGAAAGGAGGCTGTGGAGCTATTTTATCAGCACAAACCTCAGTTGATCTTGATGGATATAAAGATGCCGGTCATGGATGGATACGAGGCTACCGCAGAGATTCGTAAGGTTTCTGCTAGCGTGCCTATTATCGCGGTGACGGCTTATGCTTTCGCCCAAGATGAGCAACGGATCATTAATAGTGGATTTGATGCCTATACGGCGAAACCGATTAATGGGAAGATCTTAAAAGACAAGATATCAACTTTATTGACGCATCGGATTATTCTGATGTAATCGAAGGGCTTTGCGGGAAGCAGACCTTATAAAACAATTAAAGCCTGTCTCACGACAAGCCCTAACCAAACTTTGTTAACCTTAAATCTAATACTATTATGAAAAAACCACGATGCAAATATACGGAGTTACTATTATTTGTCAATAGTTTAAGTGCTAAATTGTGTTTTGTAACATGTAATAAAATCTAATAGGAACTTATGCCTCATTGAAATCTTTCGATAGAGTCGCATATATTCTTTATACCTCCCTCTTTTTGGATCATCTCGCCTATATGAGCGGCATTTTTCTTATAAAGCGGATTGGTGACCAGATCACAAACCTTGCGTTCGATCTCCTGCTCGCTCGCTTTCGCTATCTTAAGCCCTTCCGGCCCTAACCCTAATTGGTGGATTCGATAGGACCAATAGGGTTGATCGATAATCAACGGAGTGATTAATTGGGGCTTTCCCGCCCTTCCTACGCTATGGGTCGTGCCGCAACCTCCATGATGGATAACGCCGTCGCAGTGCGGAAATATCAAATTATGCGGAACCGGCTGCTTCATTAAGAATAAATGTTTATCCGCTTGTAAGGTGATTCCTGTCTTTGCCCAACCGGAATCGATGATGAGCCGATAATCATGTTTCTTGCAAATATCGACCAAGGCTTTGCTAAAACGGTTACCATCCTTGGAACTACAACTCCCGAGGGTAAAAAAGATAATAGGGCTTTGAGCGCTGTCGACGAATGATATCATTTCCTCGTAAGCCTTCTCATCATATTGAAAAGTGTCATTGAAGCAATAGCCTCCGATCGACCATTTGAACGTCCAGTCCGGATCTATGTTTCCTAGGTGCTGGCTGAAAAGCAAGTAATTATATGAACGCTCTCCCGCATGATAACCAAAATTACGAATCGGTGCGAGTCCGTATTTAGCCCGGTTCTTGTTGATCGTGTCTTTGACCATGAAATTGGTCATCCGGTTCATCAACTTCCATAAGATGGCAGGGGTGATGATCGGGTTGGGTTTGGGAAATGGCAATACGGCCGGGGGAATCTTCTTACCCGGCAAGAACGGGGCGTAGGCGGTACGTATCAAGGGCTTCTTGCAATACTCGGCGATACTTGCGACAGCAAATTCCGAGTTGGTCGATACTAAAATATCATGCTCTTTTAGTAGGGGAATCAATTGATCGAACTGTTTATCGATCACGTTCCTCATCCATTTAAGGAATGGCCGGAATTTATGTGAGTTTTGCGCTGCGCTATCGATCATGCCGCCGATATCGTCAAACTGCTGCAATACGTATTTAAATCCGTAGGGTTTAACGGTCTCCTCGAATATTTGAGGGAGATTGATGGTCACCTCATGGCCACGTCTTTCCAATTCGGCCGCTATGGCCAAATAAGGAAGGACGTCGCCTTGTGAGCCTCTGGTTACTAATAGTATTTTCATGCTACGTTTATTTATGGGCTATGAGGGTCTTGTTTACCGGATATTCAGTTGACGCAAACGCTCGATGTCCAGATGGTATTTGGCTTCCATCGTTTGTAGTTTCTGCTCATTGATGGCTAGGGGATGATTCAATCGTTTCGTTTCCCGGTATCCTTTATATACGGAGCGAATCATCTTACGTGGATTGAAAATGACGGATGAGGTGATCCAGCAGCCGTGCGTACACCAACAGTTGGCTTTATACCCATGTCCGATAGCGGCTATTTCCTGTTTCATCGCTTCGCTATTCATCACTTTACTTATATCGCAACCATACTCTTTTATATTTCCGAGCGGTTCCCGTAGCTCGCAGGCACGAAAACGTCCGTCGTAGTCGATTACCAAGGTAGTCTCTCCGGCCGTACAATCCATCCCCCAAGGGGTCGGGTGATCTATGTTGCTGGCACGCACATTATATAAGGTACGTATAAGGCCGAGATAGAAGAAGCGTGTGATCGGTTTCCTTAAGCCGGTGGTATCCGCTACCATCCGATCCGCATAAGCAGAATAGATAGGGGATATGTCATCTTGTATTTTGCGTAGCGTTGACTCGGTTAGGATTTTCACGCCATCGTCACGGGTCATGCCTCTGGCAGCCTCAATCGTATGCGTGGAGGTACGGAAACGTCCGTATACCCAAGTCATGAAGTCTTCTATCTGGTCTATATTGTATTTCGTGATAACGGTTGCTATATTTTTTAAGACTTTGCCGTCATCTCCGAAATTCTCCTGTATCTTACGCAGGGTTTCCAAGGCCTTATAGAAGTTTCCCGGTACGCCTCTCTGTGTATCGTGGGTCGTACCGAAGCCATCCAAGGAAAGGCTTACGTTAATATTACAATCCGGGCAGTTCTGGCGGAACCGTTTTACCCATTCGACGATCCGGTCTGGTTTTAAGCCGTTCGTAGGGATGTTCACATCTTTGATATGGTTGTTTTTGTAGAATAACTCCAATATTTCCGGTAGATCCTCACGCAAGGTAGGCTCACCCCCGGATATCCATAATCGATTGAATTGCCCGGCGGTTTCTGATATCTTCTTGATTTCATCGAAAGTGAGGTCGGGTTGCTTCTTATCCATTTCTTGGGCATAGAAACACATTGCGCATTTGGCGTTGCATCGGCCTGTTACGAAAAGGAAGATCGACTCGAGTTTTCTTTCCGTGCTCATTGCCCTGAAAGAACTGGTGGTTCGTTTTTTGTCCATTTTATTTTTGTTTTACCATTTGTCTTATCTGGCGCATGATTTTTTCCTTGTGTTTGATCAACACCCGGAGAAAATAACATAAGAAGCCAAATAAAATACTTATTAGCATATACTATATGATCTTTAAAGGCAAAGATCGACGATAAAATGACGCTAAACAATCTCTATTTGCAGTATTTTATGGTCCATGTTTAAAAGGTAGGTCTATAAACAATTAAAGCCTGTCTCACGACAAGCCCTAACCAAACTTTGTTAACCTTAAATCTAATACTATTATGAAAAAACCACGATGCAAATATACGGACTTTTCAATTCCTGTCAAGGGTTATAATGCTAAATTATGTTTTACGACATATAACAAAAACAAAAAGGCGCCTTTCTTTTAGAGAAAGACGCCTTTTCCATGATATACTAATCAAATATTAGTCTTGTAATTTAGCGCAAATGAACTCGCGGTTCAAACGAGCGATGTTGCTAACGGAGATATTCTTCGGACATTCCATCTCGCAAGCACGTGTGTTCGTACAGTTACCGAAGCCAAGCTCATCCATTTTAGCGACCATAGCTTTGGCACGGCGAGCAGCCTCGACTTTACCTTGAGGCAACAAAGCCAGCTGGCTAACCTTAGCGGATACGAATAACATAGCGGAACCATTCTTACAAGCGGCAGCACAAGCGCCACAACCGATACAAGCGGCAGCGTCCATGGCTAAGTCTGCGTCCTTCTTTGGGATAGGTATCGCATTAGCGTCGGGTACACCACCTGTGTTGACAGATGTGAAACCACCCGCTTGGATGATTTTGTCGTAAGCGTAGCGGTCTACCATCAAGTCGCGGATAACAGGGAAACCTGCGGAACGCCACGGTTCGATCGTGATCGTCTCTCCATCGTGGAAACGACGCATATATAACTGGCAAGTCGTAGCTCCAGTTGCCGGTCCGTGCGGGTGTCCGTTTACATACAATGAACACATGCCACAGATACCCTCGCGGCAGTCGTGATCGAATACGATCGGTTCCTTACCCTCGTTGACCAACTGCTCGTTCAAGATATCCAACATTTCCAAGAAAGAGACACTCTGATTGATCTTCTCAATTTTGTATGTCTCGAACTGTCCTTTCTCCTTCGGACCTCTCTGACGCCAAACCTTAAGTGTTACACTTATATCTTTATCCATGATTCTAATTTTTTCTGAGATTGATGATTATTACTTCTTGTAGTTACGTGTTTGAGGAACAACGAACTCATAGTTCAAATCCTCTTTCAACATGACAGGATCTTTGTCCTCGCCTTGGTACTCCCAGCAAGATACGTACATGAACTTATCGTCATGACGCAAGGCCTCACCTTCTTCTGTCTGGTGCTCCGTACGGAAGTGACCACCACAAGACTCAGCGCGGTCCAAAGCATCGTGTGCCATCAATGTACCGATCTCGATAAAGTCGGCTACACGTAATGCTTTCTCTAACTCGGTATTCAAGTTGTCTGCGTTGCCTGGGATGAATACGTTGCTCCAGAACTCTTTCTTCAAGTCTTTCAGCATCTGGATAGCTTCTTGCAAACCTTTTGCGTCGCGTGCCATACCGATATGTTCCCACATGATATGACCTAGTTTGCGGTGGATAGTGTCTACGGTTTCTTTACCCTTGACGTTCATCAATTTTTGGATACGATCCTTGATGGCCTTTTCTGCCTCGACGAACTCCGGCAGATCCGTGCTGAAGCGAGGAACTTGGATTTGGTCGGACAAATAGTTCTGGATCGTGTATGGTAATACGAAATAACCATCGGCCAATCCCTGCATCAAAGCGGAAGCACCTAAACGGTTCGCTCCGTGATCGGAGAAGTTTGCCTCACCGATAGCGAACAGACCCGGAATGGAGGTCATCAACTCATAGTCAACCCACAATCCACCCATTGAGTAGTGCAATGCCGGGTAGATCATCATCGGAGTCTCGTATGGATTATCGTTCGTGATCTCTTCGTACATATCGAACAAGTTACCGTATTTCTGCTTAACGACCTCTTTACCCAAGCGATTGATCGCGTCGGAGAAATCCAAGAATACGGCCAAGCCCGTGCTGTTCACGCCGAAACCTGCGTCGCAACGCTCTTTAGCGGCACGAGAAGCCACGTCGCGAGGAACCAAGTTTCCGAATGCCGGATAACGACGCTCCAAATAATAATCACGGTCTGCCTCGGGAATATCTTTACCTTTCTTCGTTCCGGCCTGTAGAGCTTTAGCGTCTTCCAGTTTCTTCGGAACCCAGATACGGCCGTCGTTACGCAAGGATTCGGACATCAAAGTCAATTTAGATTGGAAGTCACCTTTCACCGGTACGCAAGTCGGGTGGATCTGAACCATACAAGGATTAGCGAAGTAAGCGCCTTTCTTGTAGCATTGCCATGCGGCGGAACCGTTAGATGCCATAGCGTTGGTTGACAAGAAGAACGTATTAACGTAACCACCCGTAGCTACAACTACAGCGTGAGCGGCGTAACGCTCGATCTTACCTGTAATCAAGTTGCGGGCGATGATACCACGAGCACGACCGTCTACCTTAACTACATCCAACATCTCATGACGAGTGTACATCTTAACCTTACCCAAACCGATCTGACGGCTCAACGCTGAATAAGCACCTAACAAAAGCTGCTGGCCCGTCTGGCCACGGGCGTAGAACGTACGCGATACCTGAGCGCCACCGAATGAACGGTTATCCAACAAACCACCATATTCGCGAGCGAAAGGAACGCCTTGAGCCACGCACTGGTCGATGATTGAGTTAGAAACCTCAGCCAAACGATAAACGTTAGCCTCACGAGCACGGTAGTCACCACCTTTGATCGTATCGTAGAACAAACGGTAAACAGAGTCACCATCATTCTGGTAGTTCTTAGCGGCGTTGATACCACCTTGAGCGGCGATAGAGTGCGCACGGCGGGGAGAATCTTGGATACAGAAGTTCAATACGTTGAATCCCATCTCTGCCAAAGATGCGGCAGCGGAAGCTCCGGCCAAACCTGTACCGACTACGATAACATCCAAACGACGCTTGTTAGCGGGGTTCACCAATTTCTGGTGATTTTTATAATTAGTCCACTTCTCAGCCAACGGGCCTTGAGGTATTTTAGAATTTATTTCAGACATAATGATTTAATTTCAAAAGTTCTTAATTATAAAACCTGTAGCTTGCAATTAAGCACCTACTCCGTTTAGGAAGAAGATGATAGTAATGATCGCGAAAAGTCCGCAAATAACCGTAGCTACGATCTTAGAGATACATTCCCAACGGTTCATCCAGATCGTATTATTCCAACCAATTGTTTGGATAGCGCTCCAGAACCCGTGAGTCAAGTGGAACCACAAAGCCACGTACCAGATCAAATAAAGAACAGTGATCACGGCATTACCTTGGAAGTAATAGTTGATAAAAGCGGCTCCGTCTTGTGGAGATACCATAGCTGACCCCAATGCAACTTCGTGATGACCGATCAATTCGGCGAACATCATCTTATACCAGAACTGGCTGAAGTGCAACAGCATGAACAGGATAACAATCAAACCCAAAACGAACATGTTCTGAGATGCCCATTCCACGCCTTTCGGACGAGCGTTGATAGCGTAACGGTCGTTACCACGTGCCTTACGGTTTTGCAAGGTAAGAATGATAGCGTACACGAAGTGGATCACAACGCCTGCGGCCAATACGAGAGTAGCTGCCACAGCGTACCAATTAGAGCCCAACAGCGAACAAACCATGTTATAAGCCTCTCCGGAGAAAACGGCCGCCACGTTCATCGACAGGTGGAACAATAAGAACAGAACAAGAAAGAGGCCTGATATACTCATTATCAGCTTCTTCCCGATAGAAGAATTAAGTAACCACATAAGATAATAATTTAAGTTATTTAATTGTATTTAGAAATTTCTACTTAAACTATGTAATTATCACGCAAAGGTATGCTAAATCCATATATTGCGCAAACGATTAAAGAAATATTTCTGCATTAATGGGAGAGGTCAGGGCATGTGTCCCGACACATGGAATAATGCGGAAGGAAAAGGCTTTCCTTATGAATAATTTATATACATTTGCCTATATGCGTAAGGATTTGAATGGGTCACGGCATTTTTCCATAGGGATCAAGTTTACGATCTTATTATTTACGATCGTGATCTTGGTTCTTGTGCTTTTTTCATATAGGAGCGACAAGCATGGCAACCTGTTCTGGCAGGTAGAGAAATTGATTCCGCATCATCCGGACAGTGCTTTGGTGTTATTAGAGAAAGTGAGGGATATCAATGGATTATCGCTTCGAGAGAAAGCCCGTTATTGTCTGTTATGGACCGAATCACGGGATGAGGCGGGATTGAGGCATACATCGGATTCCATAATCTCTATCGCTACGGATTATTATAGGACGACACGAGGCTGTTACTGGCCTCCCAAAGCTTGGTTTTACCGGGGGAAAGTCTATGAGGATATGGATCAACCGTCCCTAGCTTTGGAATGCTATTTACGTGCGTTGGAATATGAGGGAGAGAATTGGGATTATGAATTCTGGGGAAGGTTATATAACCAAATGGGGATGCTGTACGCCGAGCAGGAATTATATGGCAAGGCTATGTCTTTTTTGAGAAAAGCGAGTGCTCAATATCAGTTATTGAACGATGCGGCCGGACAAGACCGGATACTGACCGAGGTCAAGAAATACGAGATGTTACGGGATTCTATCGGATCACTATCAGCGAGAGAATCGATTTATCAGATCACTTCCCGCTATGATGTAAGGCCGATCCGTGAGGACTTGTCTAAGAAAGAGTTGATGCTATTACAAAGGGGACAGGAGCGTTATCTGTACGCATTTATTATCGGCATAATCCTATTTATTTGCTTCCTCCTTTATCGGCGATGGAGAAATACGCAGGAAAACGCTCTTCGAAGGGAAGAAGCCTTGCGACGTTCGATTGCTAGCCAGCAACAACGTATGCGAGAAGAAAAAGAAGAGAATGAACGGCAAATCACCCTTTTGGAAAAAAGAATTACGAAAATAAAGGAAGAAAAGGATCAAGAGTTGATGTTGGTTTCCTTACAATTGGAAAAACAACGGCTGGAAATTTGTAACGAGTCGATTCTTAATAAGGAGAGTAAGCATTTATTATCTGTCGCGATCTTGCGGAAATCGGAGGTCTATGAGAAGTTTCACGATCGGGATGCCGGCAAGATTATCTCTGAGGATTGGGAGCTTTTGGAGGTTTTGTTGAATAAGGCTTATGATGACTTTACCTTACGGCTGAAAAAGCTATATCCTGTTATTTCCGATACGGAGTTGAAGGCCTGTATGCTCACGAAAATCGGTGTTCCCGCCAACCAGATCACACGGGTATTGAAATATAATAGTTCGGTACTTCGTCCTCGTCTATTCCGGAAGATTTTTAAGAAAGAAGGTTCTACGGAGGCATTTGTGGAGTTTATATCAAACTTTTGATTATTATATATTTATAGCGGTCTTGGCAGGTTTGTTCTCATTTTTGTTCTCATTTATTATGTGATTTGTGAGATATACGGGATATTTTTGGAGGCAAAAAAGCATGGTTATGAAAAGTGTAAAGTTAGCCTCTATCTTGTTTTATTTAAATAGTGTTTTTGTCGTTTCTTGTTTCGTGTCATGCGGTTCTTCGCCAACGGAAGCGTCCTCTCTTTTAACTGCGGATATAAGAGGGGGGATGGATAAACCGGGGCTATTGGAATTAGGCGATGAGATCAAGGGGGTTACTTTTGTCCCTTTAGAGGTGACCACGGATGATGCCTCGTTGATAGACGGAGTTTATGATTATGCCGTGACAGATCGATATATCTATGTGTTTCCCGTAAAAGAGCCCCGTATCGTCCTGTTCGATCGGCAAGGGCGTTTTATCCGGACGTTGGTAAAAGAAGGGCAGGGGCCGGGTGAATTTAGCGGTATTCTGCCATGTATCCAAGTGGACGAACGTAATGATCGCCTTTTTTTATTTAGTAATAATCGAGTTTGGGAATATACGTTAGAAGGTGAATTTATCGGACAATCCACCCATGAGTATTCGGTAATCTATATGCGTCATATCGGAAAGGATCGTTTCGCCGCCATATCATTCCCTTTTCAGCCTTTCAACGGAGGGGGATTCGGATTGGGCCTATTTTCGAGGAAAGGGGATACGATAGCGATCAAGAATGATTTTTATTCCTTTTTATTACCCCATGAGAAGAGCGGGTTCACGACAAGTATCGCCTCCGCTTATTCTGATGCGCAAAACTCCGTGTTGTTTAAGACCGGTAGTAATGATACGGTCTTCTGTATCTCGGCGGATCGAATAAGTGCGGCTTGTGTCCTTGATCTGAAAAACTCGGATGCGGAAGTGATTCGTTCGTTGGATGTTACGGACATGAGTAATTTGCGAATTGAAAAAAAGGACCCCAAGGATATCTTTGTGCAAGATATGATTGAGTTTCCGGCACATTATTATTTCCGTTTATTGTATAACCAAGGCTATTATATCGCCTCTGTGGATAAAAAAACGGGAAAGACACTCGTGGAAAAATGCGAGATGCCGGGGTCTATCTATGAACTGGCGGACGCGAACCTTCAACATGGCATGCAGGGTACGAGAAGTTATCGGAATTTCCCGGTCTGGGGGAGGGTCATAAAAGATGAGTTGGTACAAGTAGTGACCCCGTATGAGCTAAACTTATATAAGTCGCTTCACTCGATCACGATTCCGCAGGAGTTGGACTTAAAAGGAGAGGAGGGCAATCCGGTTTTTGTGTTCTATTCGCTTATTTGACTTCGATATGTATCGCTCGGTTGTACTTCTTGTAATAATCTAGCGATAGAAGCTATGTTCTTTTATCTTTTCTATGTCTTTGATGGCTATTAGTGTTATTTAACATATTGTTTATATTTATATTACGAATATTTCGTATGTTTGCGAAACCGACGTAATATCCGGGTATGCTTAGAGGTTGGTAAGTATGTGTAATAACGGTATAAATAACATTAAAACTGATTGAAAATGAAAAAGGCGATTATGAACACAATGATCATCCTGTTCGCTTTGGCGATGTGCGTAGGATGCGGACAGTCTTCGGAACAAAAAGAAGAAAGTGTTCCGACAGATGTAACAAAGGCAGAAAAACAAGAGCAAGTACAGGTGGAAGCGGAGGACGAAGATACGCTGGAAAATGGAGAGCAGGTATTTAGGGTAGTAGAGGTGATGCCGAAGTTTCCCGGCGGTGATGCGGAGCTTTTGAAATTTATAGCCAAGAATGTAAAGTATCCACAAGAAAGCCAAAACAAAGGAGAGCAAGGCCGTGTGATTTGTTCGTTTGTGGTAACGAAGGATGGAACACTTACGAATTACAAGGTCATTAGAGGAATCTCCCCGGCATTAGACCAAGAGGCGGTTCGAGTTTTGCAAATGATGCCTCGTTGGACACCGGGCACGCAAAGAGGCGAGCCGGTAGCCGTGAAATATACGGTGCCGATCACATTTAAGTTGCAATAATTCACGATTGCAGGTCTTGTGATTCTTATTTAATGTTAATTAACGTGCCTTCCGCATGCCGTTTACGACTATTTCGTAGCTTTGTGGATATACATTAATAAAAGGATAAGATTTATGGAGAAGCTAACGATGCAGGAAGAAGAGGCGATGCGCTGGATTTGGCGGATCGGTCCTTGTTTTGTGAAAGATGTGCTGGCCAAATACGAGGACCCGAAACCTCCTTATACGACGCTCGCTTCCGTGATCAAGAATCTGGAGCGAAAGAAGTACGTGAAGGCGAAACGTTATGGAAATACGTATGAATACCGTCCTTTGATAGAGGAAACGGAATATAAACGTACGTTCCTTGGCGGCGTGGTAACGAATTATTTCGCTAACTCGTATAAAGAAATGGTTTCTTTCTTTGCGAAAGATCAGAAAATCTCTACGGATGATCTAAAGGATATCATCGATTTGATTGAGAAAGGAAAAGAATAACCTAAATCCCACATACCATGACACCGGAATTTGCCTACTTATTGAAGGTAAATGTAGCCTTTGTACTCTTTTACGCCTTCTACCGGTTGTTCTTCTATAAGGACACGTTCTTCAAGCTACGTCGTGCGATATTGCTGGCGTTCTTTGGCTTGGCTCTGTTTTATCCTTTGCTGAACATCCAAGATTGGGTAAGGCAACAAGAGCCTATAGCAGATGTGATTTATATGTATTCCGCTATGTTGCCTGAGGCGACGGCGAAAGCGGATGCCGCGGCGTCCGTGGATTGGTATGGATGGTTGCTGGGATCTTTGGGGTTTATTTATTGGGGGATCGTAGCGTTCTTATGCGGACGTTTTCTCGTGCAATTAAGCAGTATCTTATGGTTGGCTCATACCAGTGAGCGTGTTGTTATTCATGAAACTCCGGTTTATGCGTTGCGGAAGGCCGCCGGGCCATTCTCCTTTTTCCGTATGGTCTTCTTGCATCCGGAGAGTCATTCGGATAAGGAAACGGATGAGATATTGACACATGAATGTACGCACGTATCCCAATGGCACTCGATTGACGTGATCTTGAGCGAGATGATGTGTATGGCTTGCTGGTTTAATCCTTTTGTATGGTTATTGAAGCGTGAGGTTAGGCATAATCTGGAGTATCTGGCGGATAACACGGTGATCCAGTCTGGTTACGATAGTAAGAGCTATCAATACCATTTATTGGGATTGGCTCATCATCAGTCCGTTACTACTTTGTATAATAGTTTCAATGTGCTGCATCTGAAGAACCGGATTATGATGATGAACAAGAAGCGGAGCCCGGGTATCGTACGTACGAAATATCTGATATTTATTCCATTGGTAGGGATCTTGATGCTGTTAAGTAATATCGAGGCGGTAGCCCGTTTGACTGTCCGTCTGGCGAATGAGGCTACGGTCTCGAACGCTATGGTGACGGCTACGGGCATTCTGGTTGATGAGACCGGGCAGCCTTTGATCGGGGCATCAGTTGTGGTGAAGGGCGGTAAAGAGAGGACTATCACGGATAAGAAAGGGGCTTTCTCTTTGGAGGTCCCTGCGAATGCGATTTTGCGATGCAGCTATCAAGGAAGGGAGTCTCAAGAGGTCTTGGCTGCTGATATGACAAATAATACCCATTTGTCCTTATCTTCCAAATCCCGTGAGATGAACGAGCAAGTATTTACCGTGGTAGAGAAGATGCCTAGTTTTCCGGGTGGGGATGCGGAGTTGTTGAAATACATAGCCACGAATATAAAGTATCCGAAAGAGAGTCAGGATAACGGGGAGCAAGGGCGTGTAATCTGCTCGTTTATCGTTGGGCGTGATGGTTCCGTCAATAATCCGGAGGTGCTTCGGGGAGTGACTCCTTTATTGAATGAGGAGGCCGTAAGGGTAATAAACACTATGCCTCGTTGGAATCCGGGAATGCAACGTGGAAAGGCGGTCGCCGTGAAATATACGGTCCCGATTACGTTCCGTTTGAAAAGTCCGGTAGAAGAAGCGAAGGAAGAGACTTTGACGGTAGTGGACGTGATGCCGCAATATCCCGGAGGGGATCGTGAATTATTGAAGTTTATCGCTCAAAGCATAAAGTATCCGACAGATGCGCAGGAAGCGGGAGTGCAAGGTCGTGTGATCTGTTCGTTTGTGGTAGATAAGAAAGGAAATATCGTGGAACCTAAAATCATACGGGGGATAGATCCCTCCTTGGATGCGGAAGCTTTGCGAGTCATCGGAATGATGCCCCGGTGGACTCCCGGTCGTCAGGACGGAAAGGCGGTCCGCGTCTTATATACGGTGCCTATTACTTTCCGGTTACAGTGAAATAAGAATAGAGGCTGTGTTGGTCGCTTAATCAGTAATCTTAAAAACATACAGATATGAATGAGAAATGTAATTTAGTTACAGTTCTGTTACTTTGTTGCCTTATTTTTCCCGGGAATGCTCAAGAGTTTAATTGGCAAGACTTGGTGAACCGTAAGCAATATGCGGCTGTGATCGCTCATGCTGATAGCCTTACATTAGCCGATTCTTCGAATTATGAGATTATGAACGCTATCGGGCAGGCTTATGAGGGTATGCTTCGGTATCAGAAGGCTTATGACTATTACCGTCTTTGCTTTTCTATGGATACGACGAACTTGGATATCTTAAACATCTTGGCTCGGACGGCGACGAACTTAGGCCGTGCGGAGGATGCCGAGCGATATTTTCATCAGGTCTTATCCGCCGATAGCTCGAACTTCTACGCTAATTATCAGTTGGCACGTCTGTATTTCCAATTGGGGGAGTATGAGAAAGCAGTTGATGCCTATGAGAAATTGCAAGCTCAGAATGAGGATAATACTGTCTTATACCGTGCGATTGGCGATTGCTATACTCGAATGGAACAATATCCTTCCGCTACGACCGCTTATTTTCAGGCGTATAACTTGAATCGTGAGAATGCGGGGTTGGCGGTTGCGTTAGTGAATTCATTGTATCGGATGGGGGCTAGTAGCCCGGATTATATATCGGAAGGAATAGCGATTTGCGATACCGCCTTGTTTTATAATCCCGGGAATCGTCAATTATTGCGTAGTAAAGGATTGGGGCTATATATCGTGAAACAATTTGTTCAGGCGGATTCTGTCTATTCCAGTTTGTTGGCTGATGGTGATTCCACCTACCTTACCTTGAAATATGGGGGAGCCTCGAAGTATTATGCCGGTCTGTATATGCCCTCGGTAGATATCTTGGATATGGCATATGAGCAGGATACGACCTCGGTCGAGGTATGCCTCTTATTGGGTTCCGCCTTGGGTAAGACGTATGACCGGAAGCGGGCTTACGACTTATTTGACCGGGCGGAAAAGGGATTGGAACCCAATCGTTTCTTGGTAAATCAATTATTGGCCTTCCGTGCGGAGACTTACCAAAAAGACGGGAGATATAAGGAAGCGTCCCGTCTCTACTATGAGGCATGGAAGAAGAATCCGGAACGACTGGATTTCCTGGCGGCGATCTCGCATATGTATAGTGAGATTGACGTGTCTAAATTCCAGAGTGAGGAGGATCGCCAGCGAGGGCTTTTTATCTTGGTACTTTATATGAATGAGAGCTTAAAGAAAAAAGCGGACGAGAGGACGATGGTGTTTAGCCGGGCGCTTCTGCAATCCTTCTATGAGGATATGTTTTTCCGTAATGTGGAGGAGGAGACTATGATAGACCCGGATGGGAAAAAGAGCAAGATCTCTATCGTGGATTTGCGTAACCTGATCAATCAATTGCCGGAGGAATCGGAGATGGTCATGGAGATTCGTGCCATGAGCGCCAGAAGCTCGGGTAAGATAGAGGAGGCGGCCCGTCTGCTTTATCGGGCGTGGAAGGTGAAGGGTACTCGTGTAGAATTGCTTCGTGAGATCGCGAACCTATATAGCCATCCGGATATCTCCGGATTCAAGAATGCGGAGGAGCTACAGAGAGGTGTATTCGCTCAAGTGACTTACGCAAAGGAACTGTTGAAAAACGAGTCGGATCTGAGTAACTTGACTTTTACCCGGCCTTTCTTGGAGTCATTAAATTCGGATATGTCCAAACGGGGTATCACGGAGCAAACCATGCTGGCTCCAGATAATCGGAAAAGCCAGCTTTCTATAGATGAACTCCAATCTCTGATCCAACAACTGCCGGAGACATCCGATGAGGTAAAAGAGATGATACGAATGATGGACCGGGAGAAAATGCTAAAGAGCAAGAAATGACATTGAACGAAAGACTTTAAACATCATAAAAAATGAGAAAATTAACTACGAACGCAGTGGCTATGCTACTCGCTTTAGTCGGATGTATGGGATGTGGCAATCGGTCCGCTTCCTCTGTCGATAACCTTATAAGGGTTGATGTCATGGCCGATTATCCGGAAAAGGAATTGATACTTCAAGATCTTATGGACGTGGAATACATTGCGTTGGAAACCACGGATGATTTTATAACTAAAGGTGCCGTGAAAGCGATCGGAAAGGATATCATGCTGGTGACGAATCGGGGCAGTGATGGGGAGATTCTTGTTTTCGATAAAAACGGAAAGGGACTTAGGAAGATAAACCGTTTAGGGCAAAGCGGTGAGGAATACACGCAGCTTACAGGGCTTGTCTTGGATGAGGATAACGATGAGATATTCGTCAAGGATAATCCGGCGAGAAAAATAGGTGTCTATGACTTATTGGGAAACTATAAAAGGAGTTTTAAGTTCACGGATACCAGTTATTATAATTATATATTTAATTATGATCGTGATCATTTGATTTGCTATAAGAGTTATCCATCGGAAAAAGGCAAGCGGGAGTGCCATTTGATTATTTCCAAACAAGATGGCCGTATCACCCATGAGATCCAGATTCCCTCTAAGGGTATTGAGACTCCGGTTGTGACAGAAGGGGAGTTTGTCATTACGCCGGAATTTTATCTTACGTTCCCGGATCGGGATAAATGGATACTTGTCAATACATCGTCTGATACCATATTCCATTACTTGCCGGATGGTAATCTGAGTCCTTTTATCGTAAGAAGCCCTTCCATATCCTCCATGGATACGAAAGTATTTCTTTTTCCAACCGTTATCACCGATCGCTACTGTTTTATGAGAACCATGAGAAAAGAGGTTGACTTTACGACGTTTAAAGGTTTCCTTGGTGAAGATCTGGTGTATGATAAACAAGAAAATGCCTTATTCAGCTATATTCTATACAATGATGATTTCATCAATAAGGAAGAAGTCTCTCTAACATCAGAGCCAAGAAACCCCGAAATAGCTATCTGCCAAACTCTAGATGCCCCGGACTTAGTTGAGGCTTACGAGAAAGGCCAGCTAAAAGGAAAGTTGAAGGAGATCGCCGCAAACTTGAGTGAGGAGTCGAATCCTGTGGTCATGCTGCTGAAAAAGAAAAAGTAATATATTGCTCCGGCTGCTACCTTGCTGGAAAAAAGTAAGTTGATGGCTATATTATTTTTTGATAAACACGTACATACTTGATTCCGATCATGTATGTACATGTTTTCTGTGAGACATTATACCGCTGCACCAGTTGAAAAAATGGAAATCGTTGATGAAATTATGACCCTGATTTATAAGAAGCTTTATTCTGGTCGTGTGTTCTTAAATCGATTTGAGCGAGAAATGCCTATTAATTTTAGGGAGGCCGTATCAAATACTATCGATTGCCCACTTATGTTCCGGAAATAAAATGTTCCTCTCCTATTGAAATAGCTCTCCGATAACCTATGCATTCCATAGCGAATAAGTATTTATTCTTAAATCAGCGCCGTGAACTGTATAAACCACGCCGTGGAATGTGCAGACCACGCCTTGGTTTATACAGTTCACGGCATGGTTTATAGAATAGATGAGATAGCGATAAACTTTATATATAGGTAAACATACGTTTTATTCTAGATGAATCCGTTTGCGTTTTCGAGTAAACCAGCTACATTTGCCGGAAAGAATATCTAGATGAGGAAGTTCCTTTTATTGTGGTTGGTTGGGTTGATGTTGGTGCCTTCTGTGATGGCTGAGCGGAAAAAGGTTGGCTTGGTGCTGGGAGGCGGTGGGGCGAAAGGTGTCGCTCATATCGGGGTGTTGAAGGTATTGGAGGAGGCCGGCATCCCGATTGATTATATTGCCGGCACTAGTATGGGAGCTATCGTGGGGGGCTTATATTCCGTTGGATATAATGCTGCGGAAATCGATAGCATGGTGAGATTGCAGGACTGGAGTATGTTATTGAGCGACCGGGTGAAACGTAGTAGCCTTACTTTTCCGGAGAAAGAGAATTCCGAGCGTTATGTATTCTCACTCCCTTTTGGGCGGAGTAAAAAAGAGATAGCGATCCAAGGGATGATAAAAGGGCAAAATCTCCAGAACCTGTTCTCGAATCTAACGATCGGCTATCATGATTCCGTGGACTTCAATCAATTGAATATACCTTTCGCTTGTGTGGCGTTGAATGTGGTGGACGGCCAAGAATATGTTTTCCATCATGGAAGTCTTCCGTTGGCTATGCGTGCCAGTATGGCGATTCCTGCCGTGTTCGCACCGGTACGTTTGGATAGCATGGTGTTGGTAGATGGTGGGATCAAGAATAACTATCCGGCGGATGTCGCACGGGATATGGGGGCGGATATTATTATTGGCGTAGATCTGGGTACTAGCGACTTGAAACAGTTGGAGCGGATAAATACCCCTTGGGATATCGTAGGGCAGATCGTCGCCTTGCATGGTTATGAGAAATACGGACCGAATAAGGAACAGACCGATCTGTTGTTCCGCCCGAATACAGACCCTTATAATTCCGCTAGTTTTGGGGAGACGGCCTTGGATACCTTGATTGACCGGGGTGAGCAAGTCGCCCGCAAGCAATGGGATGAGATTCTTGCCTTAAAGAAGAAGATTGGTTTATCCGATAGTTCGGATATGCACCGAAAGAGATTAGTACATTCCTATCCGGTAGCCCCTACCGATACGTTTCATATCCGGCGTGTCTTGTTTGAAGGTATAGATCCTCGTGATGAGAAATGGTTGACGCAAATCAGCGGCTTGAAAGAGAATAGCTTGCTTACCGTGAAGAAATTGCAGGAAGCCATGTCTATTGTGATCGGTACAAACCTTTACTCGAATGTAAGCTATAAATTAGTCGGCGAGAGGCAGGAGGATTTGGTGCTTACGGTACAGGAAAAATCAAATAGCGCGATTAATGTGGGCCTGAATTTCAATAGCGAGGATATCGTCGCCCTATTGCTGAATGTGACTTTTGACAATCGGGCCCGTTACCATTCGAAGTTCTCCGTAACCGGGAGGATCGGGAAACGTATGTATGGGCGGGTGGACTATGCGATAGAGCGTAATCCATTGCGTAATATTAACCTGTCTTACATGTTCACGTACCATGACCTCGACGTGTATAACAGGGGAGATAAGATCGTAAATACGACGTATCGCCATCATTTCGTGGAACTCGGGTATTCGGATATGAACTGGCTGAATTTCAAGTTGAAGCTAGGAGCCCGTTATGAGTATTTCGATTATAACTCATTCCTTTATACGGCGGAAAACCAAAAGTATCAAGTAAAACCGGAAGGCTTTATCAGCTATTTCGCTCAAGCCCATCTGGAGACGTTGGATCGTCGTTACTTCCCGAGTAAAGGCGTTTCTCTGCAAGCGGATTATTCCATTTATACGGATAACTTCGTGACCTATAAAGGACATACATTCTTCTCCGCCTTGAAGCTCAGCTTCCTGTCGGTATTGCCGCTGACTTCCCATTTGAGCCTGTTACCTTCCATCGATGGGCGTGTGTTGATCGGGAAAGATCCGGCTTATCTCTTTTTGAATGTGGTGGGAGGCGATATGCCGGAACGGTATCTTCCCCAGCAACTCCCTTTCGCTGGGATCAACCATATGGAGATATTCGATAATTCCGTGGCGATTGTCCGCTTAAACTTGCGTCAGCGTATCGGGCAACGGCATTATATCTCTTTGATCGCTAATTATGCGATCCATGAGAATAATTTCTTCGATCTCTTCAAGGGAGAAAGCGTTTGGGGAGGTAGCATCGGTTATGCTTATAACAGTATAGTCGGTCCGATGAATACGAACTTTGGATTGTCGAACCGGAATAATAACCTGCAATTTTATCTGAATCTGGGTTACAGTTTCTAATATTTCTTACATTTGTAAGGATTAAAAATAGAAAGTTATGAATGAACAGATCATAGAGTTCTTGACAGAGTTGAGGAGCCATAACAATCGGGAATGGTTCCAAGACAATAAAAATCGTTACGATGCGCTACGTAAGGTTTTTATCGATGAGGTACAGGATTTAATCGGTCGTATCTCTTTATTCGATCCCGAGGTAGCCGGGTTGGAGGCGAAAGATTGTTTGTTCCGGATATACAGGGATATCCGTTTCTCTCCGGATAAGACTCCTTATAAATGTCATTTCGCCGCTTACATCTCCCAAGGTGGTCGTGCCAGCGAACGGGGTGGTTATTATATCCATCTGGAGCCGGGAGGTTGCTTGCTTTCCGGTGGTGTATGGTGCCCGCCACCTGCGCTATTAAAGAAACTTCGTCAGGATATATACGATCATATCGAGGAATTTACGGCTATTATCGAGGAACCTACATTTAAGAAAACATTTCCGGTGTTAGAGGGGGAGATGCTGAAACGCATGCCTGCCGGCTATCCAATGGATTCCCCTTATGGTTATATCATGAAGCATAAGGATTTCAGCGTGGTGTCTTATAAGCCGGATAATTTCTTTTACGCTAAGAATTGGATGGATAAGGCGGTGGATGACTTTAAATTGTTATTACCATTCAATCGTTTCTTAAACTATACGGTAGATGAATATCTAGGGAGAGTTTAAATCTCCCTAGCCTAAGGAAGTAGGGCTGTTAGTTTCTCCAGCTGCGTCTTTAACTCTTCTTGGGTCGCCTTATCGGTTTCTGTCCGGTAGGCCGCCTGTAAGTTGGGTAAGAAAGGTAAGTAATGGGTATCCGCTATATACCGGGCTGCCCGGATACGGACGGCGGGTGAAGCGTCATAAAGCAATCCTTGTACCCATCGTTTGGCGTCCCATGAATGGTGTGCTTCCAGCCAATCCAAGGCGGCAACCTTTTGCTCGCTTTCTCCGCTTAAAAGGATTTGAAAGGCTTTTTCTTCCTGCTTTAAATCATCGGTAGCCATTAATGATTCATGATTGAACAGGTCTGGACGTACGGCGGAGGATTGATAAGGGATAAAAGGCTTATTCAAGGTCCAACGTACCATCCGGGGGATCATCCACATCATGCCGGGAGTACCTTCGGGGTGGGCGATGGAACTAAAAACACGCCCTTTCCCGTAGTTATTGGCTACGAAGAATGGCTTACCGTTTGTCATATTAGCCGGGGCGTTTCCTTCCTCATGCACATCGCTTTCCATGATGGCAAGCGTGTTGCTTTGGATCGTATCAGCCGGATTGTTTATAAATACCGGTCCCTCATAGTAAATGACGAAACTCGTATCGCGGTCGGCTAATTCGGGGAATATCTTCTTACCCTCCTCGCATAAGGTGAATTTCGCTAATCCATGCCCTCGGTTGTCATGCTCGATGTCGATCGCTTGCTGTCCATTTAGCTGTATACAGGTGTAATCGGGAGTATTCGAGAATAGATAGGCTCCGGCACAGATCCCGACAGCCCCTTTACCTTTAGAGATGAAGTCCTTGATACGTTGTTGATTTAAGGTCCCTAGGTTTAAGTACTGACTTTTGCCACTTCCTCCCGGGATAATAATAGCGTCGATCGAATCGAGCACATTATTAGCTATATCTGCTGTAGTAATGGTACATACCTCCATTTCCGGGTCCAGCCGGATAGCGGCGACAGTTTCCCAAATACAGGTCTGTGCTCCTCCATGCCCATCGAATACACCCACCTTTATCGGTTGAGTACTAATCTCTTTTTTCGTGCTCTTGTTTTCCGGCACTGAGCACTGAACGCATAAAGCCAGATAGGCAAGAAATAAGATGGCGGTCGTTTTCATTTTACGGAGGATTTTAGGTTGTTATTGTTCTCGGGTATAAATCCACTTATCAACCGTATTCTTACTTTTATACCATTGTACATGTTTGCTATCTCCACTTACCCATTTCAATAGATCCGGATAGGCATCACCAATAAAAGCATGTTCCACAGGGTATTTGAAATCATCCGGTATCATTAAGGCCCATATGCAATTATCATTTGAGTAATAACGGTATCTGACCCCTTTGGGGGTATAGCTATAATTACGTTGGTGGATTTCCGTGCGTAAGACCTCTCCTTCCCGCTTTAATACGGTCGTGAAAAGATCGATGTCATCAATGGTCAAATCTTTTAAGGCACCGGCTGCGAACGAAAAGGTGATCAAACGTTCTTGCTTTCCCCTATATGGAAGGTCATTATCTGTATTAATCATTTCATGAAAAGAGAATAATCCATGTATATCATCCGATAGGGCATAAACCGGAGTCTCGGTTTCCGATTCTGGAGTCGTGGTCCAGCCATTTAACTCGGCTTTTTGGATGTCTTTGGACTTTATGCCGGGGAGATGGATGAAAGCTCCGGCCCGCTTAGTTCCGCCTAATGCACGGAAAGTCAGTTTTATATTGGCGAATTGTACATAATCGTCTTTCATGGAAGTTTCCATCTGGACTTTTATCACGGCATCATTAAAATCATAATCTCCGTAATTAGGGAAAGAGTCTTCTATTATAAATGTATAGGTGGAAGACACGCTTCGGGTCGGGGTACGGCTAACCGGAGTAGCGGTTGTTTCCTGCGATACGGCTAACGAATCGAAATCACAGACATTATCATTACCCGGTGTTAAGGTGACAGGAGCGGTAACTTGATATCCGGTAGGGGTCGTCAATTGTATGTAAACTTGATCCGACTCTCCCTTTGGATAGATAATTTTCTTATCGAAAAGCGTTTTCTTTGAGCAAACCCCGGTAGCGAGAAGATTCGCGTCTTGATCTTCCGGACTTTTATCAAATACTTCTACCAGATAATTATAGGTGCCATCATAGGGGTCGAAAGATTGTACGGTAAGGTGGGATATTTGTATCATCGACCAATCGAAATTAGAGGAAATTGTTACCTTTGAGAATGGATTAGTACCTTCTCCCGGAATTTTATCGGAAGGATCATATACATCCTTTGTACATCCTGAGAATAGGATAAAAAGAAAGGATGTGATAAATAGTTTCATTATTTGTCGCATGTCAAGAAATCAATTTGCATTCTACCTTCGCAAAGGTAAGGATATATTTATTAATCAATAGATTTTTAATTTATTAAAAAAGCGATGTTTAAAGTTTTCTTTTGAAAGTTACATCCGGCTGGTGGTAAATAATAGATATTTAAAAATCGGGAGAACTTACGATTTGGTTTACAATATGTCAGTAAACATGGGGGAATCGAAGGGAATGAAGGTCTTGAATGTGTTAAATATTGTGATATCGCTAACGATTTGTCACTTTACTTTTGGTGATTGTTGGGAAACTTCCTTACTTCGCGGTACAAAATGATAGTAACCTTATAAATTAAAATAGTATGAAGACATCAGTTTGGGGTAAAAGTATTCTTGCGCTAGTTTTTACTTTCATGTGTAGTTTAGCGATAAGCGCAGCGTCTCCTAAAGATTATCTATATGATACAAAAGAGGAGAATGGTAAGATTATCTCTAAAGTGGTATTCTTACAGGAAAACGGACTGTTGAACAAACAGGTAAGATATGAGTTCCAGTACAACGAGAACGGCAAGGTTTCCGAGAAGAAAGCGTTTCGTTGGGATCGGACAAACGACGAATGGGTTCCATTCTATCAGATCACTTATCAATATGATGATCAAAGTGGAGAGATAAAGACAAATTACGGTATGTGGGATAAGAAGAAGAAAAACTTTAGCTTAAATGTCCAGAACATGATTATCCCGAGTACTAATTACGAAGAAATTTTCTCATAATACATACTTTAAATTAAGACTTTCATAGACAAATAAGGGAAAGGGGCGATTTGGTATCGCCCCTTTTCTTGTTTTTATCAGATGATTTTCTCCAAATCTTTCAAATTGTTAGCTACTTCCTCATCCGTTACCTCATAGTTTGTTAGATCGCCGGATAGATATTGGTCGTAAGCGGCCATATCGATCAAGCCGTGGCCCGATAAGTTGAACAAGATCGTACGAGGTTTACCTTCGATTTTGGCTTGCTCTGCCTCATGGATAGCCGCGGCGATAGCGTGGGATGATTCCGGGGCCGGTATGATTCCTTCCGCTTGTGCGAATAAGGTAGCGGCCTTGAAGGTATCCAATTGCTTGATATCCACGGCGCTCATCAATTCGTCTTTCATCAACTGGCTGACGATGGAGCCGGCGCCATGATAACGCAAACCTCCCGCATGGATATTCGCTGGAGAGAAATTATGTCCCAACGTGAACATCGGGATTAATGGGGTATAGCCTGCCTCATCTCCGAAGTCATATTGGAATTGCCCTCTTGTAAGTTTCGGGCAAGATGCCGGTTCCGCCGCTATAACCCGGATATCCTTACCTTCCGTTAGTTTATGGCGCAGGAATGGGAATGTGATACCGGAGAAGTTGGAACCACCACCGAAACAACCGATAACGACATCGGGGTACTCGCCAGCCATTTCCATTTGTTTCTCAGCTTCCAGTCCGATAACGGTCTGATGCAGCATAACGTGGTTTAATACGCTACCTAATGTATATTTACAGTTCGGTGTCTGCATGGCCAGCTCTACCGCCTCGGAGATGGCGGTACCTAGACTACCTTGATAATTAGGATGGTCTGTCAAGATCTTACGTCCGGCTTTCGTACTCATACTCGGGGAGGCAACAACTTGTGCTCCGAAAGTCTGCATGATCGAACGACGGTAGGGCTTCTGGTGGTAACTAACCTTTACCATATAAACGGCAAGTTCCAAGCCGAAAGCTTTTGCCGCATAAGAAAGAGCGGCACCCCATTGTCCGGCGCCTGTCTCGGTCGTGATATTTGTCGTACCCTCTTGTTTACAATAATAAGCCTGAGCCAAGGCCGAATTCAACTTATGTGAACCGATCGGGCTTACACTCTCGTTCTTGAAATAGATATGAGCGGGCGTATCCAGCGCTTTTTCCAATCCGGTGGCACGAACCAACGGAGTCGGTCGCCATACCTTATAAAGCTCGCGTACTTCATCGGGGATCTCGATCCATGTGTCTGTCGTGTTCATTTCTTGATGAGAGACGCCTTTCGAGAATAGAGGATATAAATCTTCCTCCTTTAAGGGCTGTTTAGTTTGTGGATTTAAGATCGGCAGCGGTTTGTTCTTCATATCCGCTACGATATTATACCATGCCGTAGGTATATCTTTTTCTTCTAGCAAAAACTTTTTAGTACTCATTTTCTTTATCTGGTGTTTACAATATTAATCTAATTTGACCTTTAAGGCTTACAACTTGGAAGCAAAGGAACAAATAATATTTCGTTTCTTCAAATTGAATCCGTAAAAATATATACATTCGCGGCTTATAAGGTAAGAAAAATAACAAACTGAATTATAATGAGACGGATTACCCTGTTGCTCGTGGGGATGCTAGCCTTATTTTCTACGACAGCGCAAAGAAAAAACTTCACTTACAAATTCTACGGCTTCGTCCGTGGAGATCTTTTCTACAATTCCCGGGCTAATATGGCTCCGATCGATGGGAACTTTTATCTCTATCCTTTGGATAAGAGTTTTGATGCGGATGGCAAGGATTTGAACGCCACGCCGAATGGCAGTTTCTATACGTTCACTTCCCGCTTGGGCTTGGACGTGACGGGTCCCGATATCGGCAAGGCTCGTTCCTCCGCTAAGATAGAGACGGACTTTGGCGGTTTTTCCGGTAGTAATACGATGTTACGTATCCGGCAGGCATACGTAAACTTGGATTGGGGAAAATCGGCGGTATTAGTAGGGATCACGTGGCATCCCTTGTTTGGCGCCGTGATGCCGGATGTCTTGAATCTTTCCACCGGAGCGCCGTTCCAGCCTTTCAACCGTAGCCCTCAGATCCGTTACCAGTATAAGGCGAATAGCCGGGTACAATTGACGGCTTCCGTGTTGTGGCAATTACAATACCTTTCCAGCGGACCGAAAGGCATGAGCGAGGATTATATTAAGAATAGCTGCATTCCGGAGATGTTCGTGGGGGCGGATTTTACCCCTGCGGATGGTTGGTTGATGGGGCTCGGCGCTCATATGATCTCCTTGAAACCCCGTACTTCCACGGAATGGAAGGAGCAAACTTTTAAGGTGAACGAGCGAATGACCGCATTCTCTTACGAGGCACATTTGAAGTATAGCGGAAGAAACTATACCTTTGCGGCGAAAACCTTGATGGCCTCAGCCTTGGATCATACCGCTTTATTGGGCGGTTACGGGGTGAGCTCGGTGGACTCCCGTACGGGCGAGCAGGGATATACGCCTTTTCGCCATTCTACGACATGGGTGAATTTCGCCTACGGAACGAAATGGAGACCGGGAGTTTTCGTCGGATATACGAAGAATTTGGGAACCGGGAAGTCCTTGGTCTCAGCGGATAAGGTGTATGGTATGGGATTGGATATCGATCAATTAATAACCGTCAGCTTAAACGTATCGTATAATTTACCGCATTGGAAGTTCGGTTTCGAGTATTGTCCGGCGACAGCTTATTATGGCACGACCGACTTAGAGAGCGGACGTATCGAGCAAACACATGCGATAACGAATCATCGTATATTAGGTTTGATGATGTATTATTTTTAAAGATAGATTGACCGGAATGGAAATGAAACGCAACTTGCTTCTTTTGATCGGCCTATGTATGGCGGTATGCGTACAGGCGCAAAAGAAAAACTTCTCTTACAAATTTTACGGACAGGTACGTGGAGACTTGTTCTATAATTCCCGTGCGAATGCCGAGATCGTGGATGGTTTGTTCCACCTATATCCGAAGGACGTGGCGTTGGATGCGGATGGCAAGGACTTGAACGCTAGTCCGAACGGTAGTTTTTACCTGCTTTACTCCCGTTTGGGAATCGATGTACAAGGACCGAAGGTTGGTTCGGCCAAGACTTCCTTGAAACTGGAGGCCGATTTCCGGGGTTCGGGTAGCAATTGGGCGGTGCTCCGTATCCGTCATGCCTATGTGAATCTGGATTGGGGCAAGTCCGCTGTCTTGATCGGACAGACATGGCATCCGCTATTTGGCGAGGTCTTTCCACAGATGTTGAATCTTTCTACCGGCGCCCCGTTCCAGCCCTTTAACCGCAGCCCGCAAATTCGTTATCGTTATACGGACAATGGGTGGCAATTGACCGGGTCGGTTCTATGGCAGTTGCAATATCTATCGGCTGGACCGAACGGAAAGAGCGAGGAATATATCAAGAATAGTTGCGTGCCGGAAGTCTATCTCGGGGTGGATTATAAGAAACCCGGTTGGCAGGTAGGAGCCGGTATGGAAATCTTGTCGTTAGTGCCGAGAACGCAGAACGAGGTGGATGGCAAGATTTATAAAGTCAGCGAGCGGGTTTCTTCCGTATCCGGCGAGGCGCACGTGAAATATCAGGACGCGAATTGGTTGGTGATGGCGAAAACCTTGCTGGCTTCTAACTTGACGCAGACTTGTATGTTGGGTGGTTACGGCGTCACCTCTATCGACCCACGTACCGGCGAACAGGAATATTCGCCGTATCTCTTCTCTACTTCTTGGTTGAATATCGTGTACGGAAAGAAATGGAAACCGGGTTTGTTCTTAGGCTATTTGAAGAACTTGGGAGCGAATGAGGCACTGGTAGGCAAAACCTATGGCGTAGGTCTGGACGTAGATCAGGTATTTACGACCAACCTGCAACTTTCGTATAATCTTCCGCACTGGAAATTAGGTGTTGAATATAGCCCTTCCATCGCATGGTATGGCAATGTGGATTTGCAAGATGGCGGACGGATTCATGACACACATTCGATAACCAACCATCGGGTATTGGGCGTATTGATTTATACGTTTTGAGAAGGCATGGAGGAATTACGCTAAGCATAAAAAAGCGGGATAAGAGTATTCTCTTGATCCCGCTTCCACGTATATAGAATTTACAAAGTTGTCTGTTATTTGATATTACCCACCTTTAGCAAGTACTCGGCGATTTGTACGGCGTTCAAAGCGGCGCCTTTCTTGATCTGGTCGCTCACGGTCCAGAATGTCAAACCATTCGGGTTGCTGATATCCTTACGGATACGGCCTACGTAAACCGGATCGTGATCCGCTACGAACAACGGCATCGGATAATCCTTGTTTGCCGGTTCATCCTGCAATACCACACCCTCAGCCTCGGCGAAAGCCTTGCGAGCCTCTTCCACGCTGATCGGACGCTCTGTCTCTACCCAAGTAGATTCGCTATGCGCGCGCATAACCGGTACGCGAACACAAGTAGCGCTCACCTCGATATCCGAGTGCATGATCTTACGGGTCTCGTTATACATCTTCATCTCCTCTTTCGTATAGCCATTTTCCGTGAATACGTCTACGTGAGGGATTACGTTATATGCCAATTGATAAGCGAATTTCTCCACTGTAGGCTCCTCGCCCTTTAATAATTGCTCATATTGTTTTACCAACTCAGCCATAGCGGTAGCGCCTGCTCCACTGGCAGCTTGATAAGTAGATACGTGAACACGCTTGATATGAGATAAGTTCTCGATCGCCTTCAACGCTACAACCATCTGGATCGTGGTACAATTCGGGTTAGCGATCACTCCACGAGGACGATTCAAGGCATCCTCCGGGTTTACTTCCGGTACGACCAATGGAACATCCTCGTCCATACGGAACGCGCTGGAGTTATCGATCATCACCGTACCATGTTTCGTGATCGTCTTCTCAAATTCCTTGGAAGTACCACCTCCGGCTGAAACAAAAGCAACATCGATTCCCTTAAAGTCGTCGTTATGCTTCAGTTCCTTAACGGTATACTGTTTACCTCGAAAGGTATAAACACGTCCGGCACTACGAGATGAGCCAAAAAGTACCAGCTCATCCATCGGGAAGTTTCTCTGGTCGAGTACACGCAGGAACTCCTGTCCTACGGCTCCACTTACACCAACAATTGCTACTTTCATTTTGAGCACTGATTTAATTTGAATAATGTAAAATAGTTATAACTTTGCTGTCTGTAAAGGGCTTTCATATTTTTGCCTTTTGCGCCCTATTATTTACAGTTGTAACTTATTAGGGTGCAAAGATAGAGAAATTTATAACTAAAACGATATAGCTATGAAACAATTATTATTAATTCTTGCGTTTTTACTTCCGCTTTGCGCTTATCCCCAGTTAAAAGAACCGTTTAATGGACCGGAGATTACATCGGATAACCCTTGGACGGGTGATTTAGATTGCTTTGTGATTGAGAACGGATGGCTGGTCTCACGTGCGGATCCTACCCGGAAAAGTGTTTCCATAGAAACTCCTCTCGTTTATTCCGCTACAATGGAATGGGAATTTGAGATTCGGATGGATTTCAAACCAAGCGATCAAAACCATATCCGGCTACATGTTTATTTAGATGATCAGAGGATGCTTGGATTAAAAAACGATTATTATGTCCAAATCGGCAGTAATAAGAAAACGATAACTTTTCGGAAACATACCGCAACAGAGAAGAATCCAAAGATATTAATAGAGAAAGCGCTCGATGTCTTGTTGGGAGCCGTGGATTTGAAAGTGAAACTTACTTTAGAAAATCATAAGATATGGAACTTATATGTGCTAGAGAAGGGTAGGTTTGTCTTGATAGGGAGTTGTGAATCTGAAGTTTCTTCTTCATGTAAAGGGGGACAACTACGTTTTGAATGCCGCTATTCTAAAACTCGAGTAAATGATTTTGCGTGTAACTACATCATTATATCCGATAATATCTCGATCGAACCAGAGAAGCCGGATACTCCCGAAAAGCCAGAAGAACCCAATGAGCCCGATGAGCCGTTGGTTCTTCCGCGGCTTCTTGCTATCCAACCGATCACCGAGTCTGTTTTCCAATTACAATATAATCTTCCGGTGGATATCCGTGAGGCGATATTCTCTATATCGGGTATCGGTAATGCTTCTCGTATGACCTATGCGGATGATATGCGGATCCATGTGAATATCAGCTTTGATAAGGAGTTGAAGGTTGGTATGGGTTATGATTTGTTGTGCTCGGGGTTAATGGATCTTGAGGGAAATAAGATTCCGGAGAGTTCTACCGAGATTCGGTTAGAATATGAAGAAGAACCCGACGTTCCGGAGGAACCGGAAGTGCCGGATACTCCTTCTTTCCCCGCCGGTAGTATCCGTATTAATGAGGTGATGGCTGATCCGAAAGGACAAAAGGCTTTTCCGGAAACGGAGTATGTGGAACTTTATAATACGACGGATAAGGCTATAGAGTTAAATGGTTGGTCATTCTTATATGGTAGTAAGCCAACGGTATTGACAGCTTTGCTCTTGGATGCGGATGGGTATGTCGTGCTTTATCGGTCCGGTAGGGATATACATATTGATGATGCGGGGCTGGATCTGCCCTTGGATAAATTCCCGGCGTCGTTGGTAAACACGGGGAAGGAGCTTGCTTTATTCGATCCTTCCGGTAAGGAGATCGACCGGATTGCCTATGAGAAAGCGAAAGTCGGTATCGCTTGGGAACGTTCTGAAACCGGCTTTCATTTATCAACGGATGAGCGAGGAGGCACGCCGGGTTCCGCGAACTCTTCTCCTGACGATGAACCAGAAGATCCAGATCGTCCGGACACTCCCCATAAACCGGGTATCCCCACGGACATTATAGTCTTACCCAATGAGATCGTTTTTAATGAGTTGTTGCCGAATCCTTACCCGGAAGGGAGTGAGTATATCGAGCTTTATAATCGTTCGGACCGGACATTGCCTTTGGCCGGACTGTCTGTTGCTACTCGTAAATCCGATGGTACATTGAGTTCGCATTATCCTTTATCTTCTATAGTCTCTCCGGTAGAACCACAAGATTATGTGTTGCTGACTAAAAGTATGGGAGGAGTGAGCGATTTTTATCTGATATCTTCGCCGGATGCTTTGCATGAATTAAAACTTCCGGTCTTGGCAAATACCTCCGCTACGTTAGTCCTGTTTCGTACAGAAGATGAGGTTATGATCGATGAGATTCGTTATTCCTCTAAATGGCATGCCCCATCCGTGAAAAACGAGAAGGGGATTGCCTTGGAGCGGATTAATCCTGATAGCGATACGCAGGATGAGATGAATTGGACCTCGGCTTCGGCCACGGCGGGATACGGTACGCCCGGCTATCGGAATTCCCAATATGGAAAGCAAGATGAAGGCGAGGTCACGGGCATAGAGTCTCCCGTTTATTCTGAGGCAACGAAGGAATATACGATCTCCTACCATCTTGATGAATCCGGCTATACCTGTCGAGCCTGGATATTTGATATCTCCGGAAGGCATATCAGTGAGGTGGTAAATCATGACTTATTAGGGATAGAAGGTGAATTGGCTTGGAACGGCCTTGCGGTGAATGGTTCCAAGGTGAGAACCGGCGTTTATATTTTCTATGCGGAACTTGTTCATCCTCAAGGACAGGTAAAACGATATAAGGAAGTGTTTTTAGTGAAATAAGTTCATTTGTGAAATAATATTAGTATTTTTGCTATGAGTAACTATAACGGTAACATTGAAAAAAGAAAAGCGGCTCAGGATTTAATGAAGAACAGAAGAGAAAATACTTCAAAGTATTTCTTCGATTTGTCAAAATTAACTTTTGCCGCTCTTGTATTGGGAGTAGGAAGCGCATTATTAAAATAGAGAAATATGTTATTAGCAGTATTCTTTACGGTTATTTCTATAATGGCGGCAGGTTTCTTGATATTCCTGTATACCCCTCGTGGTAAACGCTGGCTAAGAGATGAGTTTTAATCATTGATATACATCTTTATACCACTCAAGATCCTTGTACCACTCATTTAGTTTGGGCAAGGCTTCTTGGGGGACGTAGATAGATAGGCCGCTATATTTATTGACCGGCAGATAGCTTCCATACGGATACGGATAAGCGTAAACCGCCTTGGGTGTAGTAGCCTTGTAAATAACCGCCTTTTCCATGCTCCGCTTGAATGCGTAATATTGCTCTTCCGTGGCCAGACGGCTCACGTAATCATCAAAATCATATAAGGCATGATAATTCGGCGTCAAATACTCCATGATCTGCAATTCGCTAACGGGTACGGCGAAAAGATCACTTTCCGTCTTATCATGGAATAGGGTACGGCAAGTAGCGGCCAATTCATCCAACTCATCGCTTTTCATGACCGAGATCGTTCCTGCCTCACTTTGATAATACGTATAAAACTTTGTCGCTATCCCCACCACATCAGCTTCTTTTTTGAACATATCCCCCATTATCGATTGATAAGGGAAGCCGTTCGCCAATATCTCCGTTGGCGAGCCGATAATATAATCCGCGCATCCCCGGAAAGCGTAAGCTACCTCGGCACACGACATATAGCAAGCGTCGAACAAAATAAAATCAAAATGATACTTCGATAAAGCGGAGGCCAGATCATTGATCTCCATGAAATTATTCTTCCCATCCTGCCCGAAAGAACGCAGATAGCTATAGATATCCGAAGGTAGCCATCCCGTTCCGTGACTCCACAGCACCAACCCGTAACTATCCGCCGGATATTCCTTTTGTACCTTGTCGATTATTTGCGTCAGCGTCTCGGTAGAGGCCGAGTTCTGGTTCGAGTCGTAGGTCTCGAGCACGATCTGCCGGATGGTATCCGCTTCCACTTTTAATTGGAAAAGCTGGGGAGCCTCGTTCTGCTTATCCGTATAGATCAATAAATTGCCGTTGTTCAATCCATCTCGCTCAATCCCTTCCTTTATCGCCCTCAGGTTTTGGCTCACGTATCCACTCAAGCTATTATCCCCCGCGAAATAGATAAGAACCGTACGAGGGGCAGTAGTAGGGATAATGACCTCCTCTTTATCGCAAGCGACAAACGAAAGGAGTGACAGGAAAAAAATCACGATATATTTAGCCTTCATGAGTCATATTCTGGATTTATCTTGCAAAGATAACGTTTTTCATCCGTAAATCGTGGATATTATATAAGTTAACGTACGAATGAACTGATAAATATTATCTATATTTGTACGGTTTTGTCTCTTAAATAAACAAACCTAATGAACCGGGAGATATGAATAAACTATATTTACTGTTAGTATTTCTTTTGTCAACCTTTATGGATATTCAAGGACAGGTCGTGGCCGTGAAGACCAATGTGCTTTATGACGCGATCACTACGCCGAACGTAGGGGCGGAGGTCGCGTTCAACAAGCATTGGTCCGTTGAGGCATCGGGGTATTATAACGGTTGGACATTCTCGAGCGATAAGTCATTTAAGCATTGGATGATACAGCCCGAGGCGCGTTACTGGATACACGAGCGTTTCAACGGACATTTCTTCGGGGTTCATGCCCAGTATATAGATTACGATTTCGCCGGTTTGAAGCTCCTGTATGGGATGGAGAAAAAGAATAGTTATAACGGTAACGCTTATGGCGGCGGTATCTCTTATGGTTATCAGTTGTACGTGTCGCCCCGTTGGAACGTGGAGTTCACGGCGGGTTTCGGATACTTGCATTTTGAATATGATAAGTACGCTTTTCCTAGAGGAGATGCGCCTATCGGCAAGTTCCGCAACGAGTATTGGGGATTAACAAAGGCGGGTATCAGTATCGTTTACATCATCAAATAAAGAGATAAATCTATGAAGACATTCATTTATATATGTTTGCTTGTGATCGGCCTTGTTCTTCCGGCAGGAGCGCAGGTACCTATACAATCTTACCGGGGGCAAGTCTCCGTGAAGCAAAACCGCATCGAGCGGGAGGGCAACTCCTTGCGTCTAGACCTAACGATCAGTGTCTGCGGACTCTCCGTGGGACGATATCAAACCCTGTCCTTGATGCCGATGTTGCGTAGCGACAGAGATTCCGTAGTCATGGCCCCGGTAGTACTAAACGGGGTAAACAAGCAAAAAATGTTCGACCGTACCTTAGTTTTCGAAGGCAAGAAAGCCGCCGATGGCGACGCTTATACGGTAATCAAGAACACCCCGGAACTGATCCGTGAAATCCCCTATGAACTATCTATCCCATACCAGCCATGGATGAAGAACGCCGCGTTGATATTGGTTGGGGAGTTGGATAATTATGAAGGTGCGCCATTACGAACATTCGTAAACGTATTGACAGAACATTTGGACATTCCGTAAAATGGTTTTTAACGCATTCCGTTATCCTGTAAGTACTGTCGAATAAGCGTAGGCGGTAGACTTGGGTATGGGCTTGTGCCTGCAATGTGTTCTGTATCTTTCGCTATGTTTCAGTGTTGAAAAATAGGTCGATGCCATATTCGTACATTTCTTGTACTTCTGTGTCACTGGCTCTTTTCACGAAAGTTTCCCCATTCCTGAAGTCAACTAGGTAAATGGCAAGTTGGTCACTCGGTAATTCCAGAAAGTCGTTAACCACATAAGGACTGTGTGTCGTTATAAAAAACTGGTTTCTGTCCGATTGGATAATATCCTGCGTTACCTTTGATATGAAAGGAGGGTATGAGTGGGCTTCCGGTTCTTCAAAAACTAATGCGGACTCACTGTTACTTTCAATAGCCGCTTTGTAGAAAATCATACGCTGCAGGGTATCGGCTATGGAATGAAATGGAATTAAAAATATCTCTCCCGGTTTCTTTTCTTTCATTACTTTAATCTCCTGGCTATTGGTATCGAAGACATATTTCAAGCCATAGTCGTTGAAAATAGTTCTTAATTCTTCTTTCAACTTGGGCATCATGGAAACGATATTCATCAAATTGCTTCCTCCCGGAGGTAATAGGAAAGGGATCGGTAATTTCTCCTTATCGAATGCTGGTGGATAGAGATAGCATTTGAAAGGATTTGCAGGTTTTCATATTTTCGGATTATGTTAAAGATTCCATATTCTGAAAAACAATCTATCCATGTGTATGTTTTCTTTTAAAGAATATGAATCAATAATTTGATTATCATGAAGATTTTAATAATAGTTACTAGCACAGGGACTTTTGCCAATGGGAAACTCGCGACCGGATTATGGCTTAGTGAGTTTACTCATATCTATCATAGTGCAAAAGAAAGCGGCTATGACATAACGGTAGCCAATCCTAAAGGAGGTTATACTCCCATTGATCCCGAAAGTTTAAAACCAATTTTTTTAGATGAAATGTCCGAAAAGTATTGGGAAAAGCCAGAATTCAAAAAGCTGTTGGATCATGCAAACAGTTTGGATAACCTGTTGGAACAACAGTTTGATTGTGTCTATTTAGCCGGCGGACACGGTGCGATGTATGACTTTCCTGACAATGAAGCTTTAAAGACTATCGTAAGGAAACAGGATGAAAGTGGGAGGATAGTGTCGGCCATCTGCCACGGGGTCAGTGGGTTGTTGAATGTCAAACTATCCAATGGCGAATATATGATTAAAGGCAAAAAGCTGACGGGATTCAGTTGGTTTGAGGAAAGTCTTGCCAGAAGAAAAGAAGACGTGCCTTTTGATCTTGAAGCGTTGTTGAAAGAGAGAGGAGCGGATTATGAAAAAGCATTGATACCTATGACTTCAAAAGTAGTTGTAGATAATAATCTGATTACTGGGCAGGACCCGTTCAGTTCTAAAGAAATGGCGAAGGTCGTTATGCGGCAATTAAATAAAGCACAATAATAAATGGCTGAAGTAATCAGCTGGGAATAAATGTTTAATTCAAATCAGTATCATTATGAATTTAGATGAAGTCCTTCATCATCGTCGTTCTGTACGGGTGTATGATAAAGAAAAACCAATAGATACGGAAAAGGTAAAACATTGTTTGGAACTGGCTACATTGGCTCCTAACAGTTCTGATATGCAATTATGGGAATTTTACCATATTACAGAACCTGAATTATTGGCAAAAATTTCAAGGGACTGCCTTGGTCAGAAAGCGGCTTCTACCGCTTCACAAATTGTCATTTTTGTGGTTCGGCGTGACTGGTACAAGAAACATGCGCGATTCGTACTCAATTTTGAACGGGAGAACATTCGTCATTACAGTCCTAAAGAACGTCAGGCCAAACGTATTAAGGATCGGGAAATATATTACGGTATATTGATGCCCTTTGTTTATGCCCGGTTTTTCGGTATTCTCGGATTGCTTAGGAAATTGTTGGCTAATATAATCAGTATTTTCCGTCCTATGATGCTTGAAGTTTCCGAGAATGACATACGTGTGACAGCCCATAAATCCTGTGCGCTTGCCGCACAAACGTTTATGATTGCGATGGCAAACGAAGGCTATGACACGTGCCCCTTAGAAGGGCTGGACAGCCGTCGGCTAAAAAGGACATTGAAACTACCTCATGGTGCTGAAATAAACATGGCTATTCCTTGTGGGATACGGGATGGAAATAAAGGCATTTGGGGAGAACGTTGCAGAGTACCTTTTGAAGATGTTTATCGTAAACTTTAAGGCCTCCTTTTTTAAGGCTGGAATTTTCACTCACAAATAAAAAGTACAAATATCAAGTATAAGTGGTAGATGTTGTAGATGTTCGCATGAGCCGTTAATTCCCTATCTCGCAAAAATAAGTGACTTGTATCCATTGGCCATTCTGAAAGTGGATAAGTTGAAGGACGGCTCGATGGCTGTTGATGGTGAGGTTGGCGGTAATCTGCTCCGTGGTGAATGAGTGGTGAGCGTATTTGGCAGTGTGGTTGATGATCTTGTTGGCATACGTCTCTTTTCCTTCCTTTTCCCACGTGAAGATAGCGCGATCGAAATCTAGCGTGAAACGATCATGGAAGGTGTTTCCTTTCCATGTCTGACCCAAGGGCTTGACGCCTTGTGGAGTATCAACGCATTCTGTTATCCGGCAAGTGTTGTCGGATAAATGTAGGTGATAGACTTGGGCATGGGCTTGCGTGGCAAGCAGGAGCCATAGCGACAAGACGGGTAACAGGAGGATCGTCTTCATTTAATGGATAAGGGCAACCTGTCTCCATCGGTTGCCGGGCTAAAAATACAGAAGCGTGGAAACTATTGATATTACCGCATTGAGGCTCTCGACTGCCCTATCCATGTAATAAACAATAGCCCACGCCATGCTGTTATATCGTCCAGAGCGATTACTGGTAAATATAGCACCGACGTGAGCGTTCATTGTCTATTATCCATGGATATGAAATTGTCGAGATTTCAATGCGGGATAATATCTTTAAACGCTCTTCGTTAACTTATGTCCTCCTTCAGTGACCTACGCTTAGATATGAGGGATTATCGCAAATATAGGAAGAATAATTGATATCCGTATGCTATGTGGGGAGAAGTTTCCTTGCGGATTGACATTTTGACAAAATGTAAACGGAAGTCCGTGAGAGTCGATTATTTCGGGCGGATGTACGTCTCGCTTCCAAATACGCAAGAAAAAAACAGCAAAGGTTTACCTTATAGCCACTTATCGAAAAACGGCCTTTTATTCTAGCGAAATTAATTCATCATAATTCCTGTTTTGCCGGATGTTTGGGCGATTCCATAGGGTTACGATAGGGAAATCATTGGGTTACGACGCCATTCTTAATGGGTTATAACCCTATTCTTGGCCGTTTACGATGCCTAACGCGACTATATGTGTTGCCTAACGCAACCTATTGTGTGTGAAAAGGGGTACTTTTATCTTTAAAAAGGCGGTTTATGGGGATGCCTTTGGTGCTGTTTCGTGATTGTGGGGGGAAGGTATTGTTACGATATGTGGCTTATATTGAGCAAAAAGATGGAATGGAACTTATTTTGCTAATAAAAAGTCTTTGTGATTATCTTGTTGTAAGAGTAAAAGAAACTGCTTAAGTTATTTCTATTATGAGGCTGTATCAAATAATACAATATGGTAGTTATATTTGATGCAGCCTCATTTATTTATTTATTACTATTTAATTTCTGGTTTTTCCTCTGAGGTATCCCAACCTTCAACAGTTGCACTTAGTTTAACATCGCTTAAGCTAACATCTATAGTGTAATTATATACTTTATTTTTGTCCCACTGTGTAACGGAACCATATTTAAGAGCTATGTTTTTTGCTTCGCCATTAAATGTGACAGATTCATTAAGATTACTATCTGTAGTTGTAACAGTATATGTAATAGCTACCTTTGCATTTTCTATTGATTGAGGTACCATTAAATATGCTTGATCAGCGGTAATAGTATTATTTAAATCTGTAGTTGAAGAAGTCCATGTTCCTGCTGCACAATCATATGTTCCACCGTTCTTGATGCCGGTTAACGTGATAGTATTGATAGTCACAGTACTTCCCTCTGCAATTGTTTGGGCTGAGAATTTGACTTTAGATAGGACGTGTTGAAAGGTAAGAGAAACTGTCTCTTTACTTTTATCATTAGCTACAGTTGACACTAAAAGATCTGTAACTCCATTCTCTGAAGAAGGTATAGTAAACTCTATTTTAGGTAAACCTGTTGATTTGTTTGTGAAGGTAGAACTTACAGACACTCCATTAGTTTCTGTAGGGAATGGATAATATCCAATGAATGAAACTTTTTCAGCATTTGGCCAGTATTTAACAGGAGAATAGGTGTAATTTGCTCCATCAAAGGTTACTTTCTGATTATACATAAAGTTTGGTGTGGCAGAGGTTGCTGATGCATTCCATAACGCCTCTTTAGTATTATATGCAAAAACTCCGAATTCAGCCTTGGCAGGCAAGGCAGTTCCTTCTACTGCGGCTTTTGTCTGTTTCCCTACATAAGTAGTGAAATTAATTACATTGTCATTCTTTGCCACTAATGTGCCAACTTCGTCTTCGCTTGAACAGCCAGCCAATACTACTAGGCTTAATGCTGCAATGAATAAATTTGTCTTCATAACGCTTAGTCTTTTAATGTTGTTTTATGTTGTTACTATTTATCATTCTATATCTATGCGGGGATTACGATATTCGTCTCATCTCCCCAATTGTCTACACTTGCGTCGAATCCCCCTTCGCCGCCATTAGTTGCCGGCTTTACGTTTGGCAATTCCAGCGGAATATCCTCGGGAGTTTCCTCCTCGTCCGGATCGGCTCCGGTACCCAGCACCACTTTCACCTCTTTCGTCTCATTATTGATCGCGGCACGTGGAGCTATATCATATTGCTTCGTAATGACCGTCTTGTTATCGACCAATAAGATGGAGAGCGTAAGCAAATTACTGATCTCGTCCGTGGCCTTCGATGTGACGTTCGGCCTGCCGAGTGTCAGGTAAGAGCCGGATAAGATACCATCGGTCGTTGAGTTCTCGTGAAAGGTCTTTTCCGAGAAGTCCACGAGTTGCGTCGCTACGCTACTCCCGGTCTTTCTATCCGCTATCCAATATGTATCCGCCATCCCTTTAATCGATCCCCTCGCAGTCCGCATGTTGTGCAATCCTTTTATCTCTAAGGACAGATGGGTCGTGAAGATTACCTTCTCGGGCCGGCAAGCCAAGGAAAACTCCTTTCCCTCCTTAAGGTTCGCCCGTACCATCTCTTGCGTCACCTCAAAACCCTCCAATGTAGCTACCGCTAAAGGTTCCGGATCGTAGATCAGCCGCTCTCCCTCGGTGGGCGTGTACCAATCGCTATCCGTCGTCTTCATCACGATCCGCAGGGTGCTGTATTGATCTTGACCCTCGATCGTGAGATAACTGTATTCTTCGGCCGCTTGGTTAAATACCACTACGTTATAGATCCCTTTCCTCAATCGCACCTCGTCACCCGTGACCGTGTTGGTAAGGAAACGGCTTGGCTCCCCTCCATCGACCGGGTAAAAGAGCGCGGTCATACCATCCGGGTCGATACCGCAAGGACCCCAATCTATGTCGAGGCGCACGGCGCAACGGTCTACATACTCGCCGATCATAGTCTCTTTCGAGCATCCCGCCAATCCCATGACAAGCGAGATCAAGATGATAAATAACTGGCTCTCTCTCATCGGATACTCGTTTTCTTTAGCCCGTCGATATTGTTCGCGATCCCTTTCCTTTCATTGCTTAGATTCAAGGAACTATCCTTCGATAGGAAAAACGGCGACAAGGTCAATTCCTTATGCTTCTCCGTGTCCCCCTCAACCTCTACCGAACGGATCGTGGCGACATATAACGGGATCACCTCGTCTTGACATGCCTCCAGATCCTCTAGAGAGGAGATATATGCTTCCGCTTCCTCGAACTTCGACATATTACGAAAACCTATGTTTTTCGCGTCGTAATTGAAAACCAATACATTATATTTATCCGGTGGTAAGAACAGGGTGATGCCATTGGCGTTCCCATCCGTCTGTATCATCGGCCCGCCCTCCGACGGGTAGATACAATAGCGAAGTTTCTCCGGTACCGGGGAACCTGCTACCACGCTATCCCAACGAAGGGTGCAAGTGATGTAGCCCGTGCCTCTTTTCTCCGGTTCCTCGGATCTCTCGCAACTACATTCCAGCACCATGCCGATAATGAATAAAACTGCGATAGAGATCTTTAAGATAATACTTGTCTTATTGTACCTATACATTTTATTTATCTTTGAAAATCAATTATGATTGATCTTCTGGACGCAAATGTATAGGGAATGCTAAAGGGGAGAATTGTTATTTTTGTCCAAAGAGTTGCAAAAGTTGAGAGATTTAAAAAAAATCATTGAATATTATGTATTTTCATCCTTTAGAGAACGGACAGAGCGGGGAGATTGGCCGAAATTAGCCCTGCAGAAGTGCGAGAAGTTAGAAAGCGATTCAAAGCCATACTTGTAGCAAATCTCGGATATGGAAAGCTCTGTCATGATAAGGTCGTTATGAATGTCTTGGCATTTGCGTTTCAGCATCCATTGATAAGCGGGCTCTCCAAACGTATCCTTGAAGATACGGCGGAAGGTGGGTACGCTGTAGCCTCCCAATTGGGCGAAGGTCTCCACGTCTTTCGCCTTCTGGTAGTTCTGCATCACGAAATACTGGAAACTGTGGCTATACCGGTAAATCGGGGCGTAAAAGGCGGCTAGCTCCTTGATGGGGTAGTAGCAGTTCAGCAAGTAGACCATCTCCGAGCGTTTGGCTTGCATCAGTCCGGAGCATCTTAAATCATCGTTGAGGTAAAGCTTCATGCCCTCGATGAAGAGTTGTATCGGCGGGACCATCGTCATTACGATGGGCTGCTGGCGTTCGTTCTCCACGATGGAGATGCCTTTGTTGAAACGATTGTCGCATATGTTTTGCGGACGCTCGAAGAGATAGATGATACATTCGGTGTAGTCGAGTACCTTGCACTCCACTTTCGAGCCGATCGGTTGCAATACGAACTGTCCGCCCCGGAACGTGGTGTCCGGGTGCTCCTCGCTGTTCAGCCAGATCTCTCCCTTGACTAGGAAAAAGACCATGTTCTGCATGCATCTTGTCTGAGGGATCACGTACCCTTTCGGATAAAGACGATACTTGAATATGTCCCTCTGGTAGAAACTACAAGAGGAACAGTCGGTATATTTGGTGCAGCGATGGTCGGTTAACATAATTGGTGTCTTTATAATTTTACTTTCTTTGTCTTGCCCTCGCTCTCGTTGTGAAAGCGATCTACGGCGGTCACTACATAGCGATATTTTACCTTACCTTTCTCGTAAGGCATCAAGTAGCCGGTTTCCCGGGTGATAGCCACGATCTTCGAGGGATCGCTCGTGTCTATCGGCTCCTTGTCGTTAAAGCGATAGACCACGAAATAGGAGGCTAGCTCCGGATTCGTGGGGCTTTGCTCCGCTTGCCAATGTAACAAGAAGCCTTTAGGTGTCCATTCGGTCTTTAGCTTGCTTACGTCTTTTGGCGGACGGTTATGCATATGGGTATAGGCCGGGATAAGGGCCGGGTAACGGTGGTAGTTCCGTTTCAGGCTGTCGGCTACGCCCTTGTTGTTCCATAGAATCTCATTGGCGGGCCAGAAACAATTGCCGCTCACGTGAGGCAAGGCACGCTCGTAACGCATCTTGCGGGTTAATTGGTCCGCTTTCATGGTGCGGGCCACGTCTTGCCCGATATATAAATGACCTCCGTTGGCGTTTTTGTCCCACCATTTGATAAGCGTGATGTAATCTGCTGCCGGGTGTCCGATCTCCCAATAGATCTGGGGGATGTTATAATCGATCCAACCTTGCTGTACCCAATAGGTGATATCGGCGTAGAGGTCGTCGTAGTTTTGCAGACCGTTGGTATTGCTACCCGATCCGTCTGCGGTGCTTTTCTTGTTGCGGTAGATGCCGAAGGGACTGATACCGAAGCGTACCCAAGGCTTGGTGAGCAGGATGGTACGTTTCAATTCCCGGATCAGGGTATTCACGTTCTCCCGGCGCCAATCGTTCCTTTGCGCCTCGCTGTATCCTTTTCGCAAGCCGTATTTCCGGAAGCTGTTATCATCCGGGAAAGGCATACCCGCTGCGGGATAGGGATAGAAATAATCGTCCATATGGATAGCGTCCACGTCGTAACGGCCGACGATATCACGCACTACCCGGCAGATAAACTGACGGCTTTCCGGCAATCCCGGGTCGAAAAGGATTTGTTTATTATAGGTGACAAACCATTCGGGATGCTTATGATAGATGTGGGAATCGGCGAAACGGGTGTTTCCCGCCGTGCTCGCCCGGTAAGGATTCAACCAAGCGTGAAACTCCATGTTCCGTTTATGGCATTCTTGGATCAGGAAGGCCATCGGGTCGAACTCACCTGCCGGGGCTACGCCTTGCTCTCCGGTGAAGAAGCGGCTCCACGGCTCGATATCGGATTTATAGAAAGCGTCCGCCTCGGGGCGCACCTGAAAGATGATGGCGTTGATGCCGCATGCTTGCAGGTAATTAAGCTTGCGGATGAAGTCTTTTTTCATCCGGGCGGGAGTCATATCCTTGTATTCGCCTTGAAAAGCGGTCTGTATCCATGCTCCCCTAAACTCTCGCTTGGCCTCCTTGCCCGTACTCGTAGCCGGACGAGGCTTCTCGCGAACCGTAGAACATGAGGTTATCGCACAAAAGAGAATCGCTACTAAGAAGCGAAAATATTTAATGTACATGGGTGCCTTGCTGTGTTTGTCTATGAAATTTTCAACAAATGTAGAAGATTCCCTGTAAATATGAAATATTTCACCCTTGTTATTTTATTTACTTGGCAGTAGAGACGAGGCACACCCTGTCTAACTGTGTGAATTAGTTCGATGAAGATAGGGCAGAATCGGTTAGTTTTGGCTATCTTTGCGTTAAAGAAAAAGATAAAGGTAATATGTCTGAGAGCAATTCGATTTTCATCAAGGGGGCACGTGTCAACAACTTGAAAAATATAGATGTAGAGATTCCGAGGGACAAGCTGGTGGTGATAACCGGGCTGTCGGGGAGTGGAAAATCATCGTTGGCGTTCGATACCCTTTATGCGGAGGGACAGCGTCGGTATGTAGAGAGTTTATCCGCTTACGCCCGCCAGTTCTTGGGGAGGATGAGTAAGCCGGAATGCGACTATATTAAGGGAATACCGCCGGCTATCGCTATCGAGCAGAAGGTGAATACCCGTAATCCGCGTTCCACGGTCGGTACATCTACCGAGATTTATGAGTATTTACGCTTGTTATATGCTCGCGTCGGAAAGACGATATCGCCGGTTTCCGGCACCGAGGTGAAAAAACATCAGGTGAGCGATATTATCAAGGAGGTCATGCGATATCCCGAAGGAACTCGTTTTGCCGTATTCGCTCCGGTTGTCTTGCCGGAAGGCCGGGATATGAAGGAGCAGCTGGAGATCTTGCGGAAAGAAGGATATGCCCGTCTGTCGGTAAATGATACGGTATATCGTATCTCGGAGGTACTGGCGAGCGAGGAGTTGCTGTCTTACCCGATCGAGTTGTTGGTGGACCGCCTGACGGTATCGGACGATAAGACCTTGAAAAGCCGTTTGGCGGATTCGGCCGAGACCGCTTTCTTTGAGGGCCATGGTACCTGTTTGATTCGTATTTATACGGAGGAAGGGGTAGTCGTGAAGGAATTCTCGAAGAAGTTCGAGGCGGATGGCATGATATTCGAGGAGCCTACCGATATGATGTTTAGCTTTAATAATCCGTTGGGCGCATGTCCGACCTGTGAGGGATTCGGTAAGGTGCTGGGCATCGATGAGAATCTGGTGGTGCCCGATAAAAGCTTGTCTGTCTACCAAGGAGCCGTGGTTTGCTGGAAAGGTGAGGTGATGGGGGAATGGCTGAAAGACTTTATCGTGAAGAGCGAGAAATATAACTTTCCGATCCACCGTCCGTATTACGACTTGACACAGAAAGAGAAAGATTTGTTGTGGCATGGGGCGAGAGGTTTACACGGCATCGACGATTTTTTTAAGTTCGTGGAAGAGAATCTTTATAAGATACAATACAGGGTGATGCAAGCCCGCTATCGGGGAAAGACGACTTGCCCGGTTTGTAAGGGGAGCCGCTTGAGGCCGGAAGCGCTGTATGTGCAAGTGGGTGGTAAGAATATCGCCGAGCTGGTGACGATGCCGGTTTCGGAGGCAAAGGCTTTCTTTGATCAACTGGAACTGGACGAGACGGATGCGGCGATCGCTAAACGTTTGCTCACGGAAATCAATAATCGCTTGCAATTCCTGTTGGATGTGGGGTTGGGTTATCTGGCTTTAGATCGCCTCTCGGCCTCTTTATCCGGAGGAGAGAGCCAACGTATCAATTTGGCTACCTCGTTGGGTAGTAGCTTGGTGGGTTCGTTGTATATTTTGGATGAGCCGAGTATCGGTCTGCATTCCCGGGATACGGATTTGTTGATCAAGGTATTGCGACAGTTGCAAGCCTTGGGGAATACCGTGGTCGTGGTGGAGCATGATGAGGAGATTATCCGTGCGGCGGATTATATCATCGATATCGGTCCGAAAGCAGGGCGTTTGGGGGGCGAGGTCGTTTATCAAGGCGATGTGAATAACCTCCGGAAATGTACCGATAGCCATACGGTACGTTATTTGACGGGAGAGGATCAGATCGAGATCCCGCCTTATCGGCGTCCGTGGAATAATTATATAGAAGTGACAGGGGCTCGGAAGAATAACTTAAAGGGTGTGGACGTGAAGTTTCCTTTGAACGTGATGACGGTGGTTACCGGTGTGAGCGGTTCGGGTAAAAGCTCCTTGGTTCGTGATATCTTCTACGAGGGCGTGAAACGTCATTTGGATGATGCCGCCCGCCTGACCGTGGATTGCTCCGGTATCAGTGGTGATTTGAATATGATTCAGGCGATCGAGTTTGTAGACCAGAACTCGATCGGAAAGAGTTCTCGCTCGAACCCTGTGACGTATATCGGCGCTTACGATGAGATCCGTAAACTATTCGGCGAGCAGCCCCTAGCGAAACAGATGGGATATAACGCCGCCTATTTCTCCTTTAATAAAGAAGGAGGTCGCTGCGAGGAATGTAAGGGCGAGGGCAAGATCACGGTAGAGATGCAGTTTATGGCGGATATCACCTTGGAATGCGAGGCTTGCCACGGCAAACGCTTCAAGCAGGATGTATTGGATGTAGAGTATCAAGGCGCTAACATATACGATGTGTTGGAAATGACCGTGAATCAAGCGATCGAGTTCTTCGAGAAAGGTTCCGGCTCCCAAGAGAAGAAGATCGTGAAACGCTTGAAACCGCTGCAAGACGTAGGTTTGGGCTATATCAAGCTGGGACAGACTTCCTCCACTTTATCCGGTGGTGAGAACCAACGTGTGAAACTGGCTTATTACTTAGGCCAAGAGAAGCAGCAACCTACCTTGTTCGTTTTCGACGAGCCTACGACCGGTTTACATTTTCATGATATCAAGACTTTGTTGAAAGCTTTCAATGCCTTGATCGAGAAAGGTCACTCCGTGGTAATTATCGAGCATAATATGGATGTGATCAAATGTGCGGATTATGTGATCGATTTAGGACCGGAAGGCGGAAAGGCCGGCGGGCAGTTGGTTTGTGCCGGTACACCGGAGGAGATCGCGGCTTGCGAGGCATCCTATACCGGAAGGTTTTTAAGGGATAAGTTATAAGGAGACGATATAAAAAGACAAATGTAAATAGCTCCTGCCCGAATATTCGGATAGGAGCTATTTCTTTTAAGAGGAATGGGAGCATTTCCATTAATATCCTGGGTTTTGCTCGATGATTCCATTTTTCGCAAGGTCTATAACCGCTTGCGGTATCGGGCCGTATTCGTGGGTCCCTTTGATGAAACGGGCATTTTGGAGATGAGAGCGGAATGTCTTCTCATGCTCGAAATAAGTGTTCATCACGTCTGAGGCGATTCCCCAACGGACTAGATCAAAGAAACGTTCACCTTCTAAGGCGAATTCCAGACGTCGTTCGGTACGTAAGGCTCGGATCGCCTCCTCTTTGTCGGAAAATGACGGATATAATCCGATCCGGTATTTGGCGGCATCCGATGTCCCGTCAGCGGTTTTTACGGTCTGGCTGTTCATGGCACGCTCGCGAACTTGGTTGATGTATTTCAATCCGGTAGTCAAATCGCCTAGTTCGATAGCAGCTTCGGCACGCCACAATAACACGTCCGCATATCGAATAATATAAACATTCAATGCGTTTACGTATGGCCAGATAGCCAAATAGTAACTTGAGTTCTTGGAGACAATACGTTTTTTAGGGCTATACGGACCGTAAACCGTAGCCTCACGAGGAGTCCAGTCATAGAGTTGGACATCTAGGAACATGATTCCGGGGCGGGCTACCGTGTGGTCTAGGCGGGTGTCTACATAATCATTTTCCGAAACGTCTATGCCGTCTTCCAAAGGCAAGCCGTTGGAGTCGGTCTTATAAGCGTTTACTAGGTTTTGGGAAGGACGAAGGAAACCATAGTTGGGATAAGGGCCTCCCGGAGGTAACAAACGGTCGCCCGGATTTCCGTTGTAGTTGTTCGGGGAGCCATCGTTGATAGAGGCTTGGACTGAAAATAAAATTTCAGGGCAGTTGTCATTTTCCGGCAAGAAGATATTCCGGAAGTCGGGGAGTAGCTGGTATTTGCCGGAATTGATCACCTCATCCGTCGCTGTAGCGCATTCCTGCCATTTGCCTTGGAACAAGTAAACTTTAGCCATATAAGCCCGGGCCGTCATCTTACATGGACGTGCCACATCCGGCTGGGAATCCGGGAGACCTTCGTAGGCGGCCTTAAAATCATTCAGTATCTTCTCCCATAATTGATCGGATGTATACTCCTTATTCGAGATAGAGGCGAACGCGGAAGGATCGCTGACACTCTCGTCGAAATATGGGATCTGGTTATAGATGATCTTTAAGTTGAAATAGAAATGGGCACGCAGGAAACGCATCTCGGCGATACGGGTCTCCTTTTTATCATAATCGCTGCCTTTGAGGATACGGATCGCTTGGTTACAGCGGTTCACGCCCTCGTATAAGGCTAGCCATTTCCGATTGTAATCTTGGATAGTCGGGTCGATATGGAAGATTTCCATCAAGTGAACCGGGTTCTGGTCTCCCGTACCACCTCCGCCTTTGTAGGTATCGTCTGAGATCACATCGCCAAATTGCCAGTTGGAGCATCCTGAATTCAAGCCGGAGCTGGCATCGTCCATCTGGCCGTCTAGGATGGAATAGGCGGAGATAATCAATCCCTCGATGTTATTGGAATCTTGTGCTTGTTCGGGAGTCAGTTCGCCTACAGGTGTCTCTTCCAGAAAATCGCTGCATGATGTCAATGCGAATACGGCACAGGCCGCTATAATCATTTTCTTCATATTCTAGTTTGTTGTTGTTTGATGATTAAAAACTTACGTTTACTCCAAAGGTGAAGGTGCGGGATAACGGATAGATGCCGCGGTCCACACCCATATCTAGGTTACGGTAGTCACTGGAGTAACTTTGCAATCCCACTTCCGGATCGATACCGTCGTATCCTGTGATCGTGAATAAGTTGGTTGCTTGCGCATAGATATACAAGCTATTGAACTTAATCTTGGATAGGATGGACTGAGGTACGGAATAACCGATTTTCATGTTCTTTAAGCGAACGAAAGAAGCGTCTTGCACATAGTAAGACGAGGGCCGGATGTTATTGTTCGGATCGTCCATGGTGACACGGGGTATGTCCGTATTCGTGTTGGTTGGTGTCCATGCATTAACGACACGGCTGTTTTTGTTGTATTGCGATTGATTGTAGAAATCACCCACATAACGGGTCAAGTCGTATACATCGTTTCCGAACATTCCCTGAAAGAATAGACTGAGGTCAAAATTATGGAAGTTGACTCCTAATGTAAGGCCTGCTGTGACATCGGGGAGCGGGTTACCGATATAGTCACGGTCGTTACCGTCTATTACGCCATCTCCGTTTACGTCTACGAACTTGATATCACCCGGTTTTGCGTTAGGTTGGAGTAGTTCGCCTTTATTATTGGTATATGATTTGATCTCCGCCTCGCTCTGGAATAAACCGTCTTCTTTATAAGCGTAGAAAGAGCCGATTGGTTGACCGATGGCGGAACGAGAAACCTCTTGATCGAAGTTGAGGGAGTGAATCACACTGGTAGGCAGTCCGATATAGGAGACATCACCGTCTAATTCCGTCATCTTGTTCTTGATAGCGGACATATTGAAGGCGACATTGAACCCGAAATCTTTATTGATGCTCTTATTGTAGCTGACCTCAGCTTCGAAACCCCGGTTACGCATTTTCCCGACATTGTCCCATACCGTTTGGTTTGTACCCCCCACGGTACCGATCAAGGGACGCTCCCATAATAAGTCCTTGGTATCTTTGTTAAACCAATCCAGCACAACGGTTAGGCTGTTATCTAGGAAGCCTAGATCCAGCCCGACATTAGTTTGCGTGGTGGTCTCCCATTTCAAGTTTGCGTTACCGTAACGGGTTTGGGTGTATCCGGTTGTCACGGAACTTTGGCTACCGTCGATCGGATAGTTGGAGTGGTTCGGATTACTCATGTAAGAATCGATCGTGGAATAAGCCGGGATATCAGAGTTGCCGTTTTGTCCCCAACCTATGCGGACTTTCATGTTGCTGATAGCCGGAATATCATAAAACGGTTCGCTACTGATACGCCAGCCTGCGGAGACAGCCGGGAAATTACCCCATTTATTGTTACCAAGTTTAGAAGATCCGTCACGTCGGAACGTGGCTGCGAATAAGTAGCGGTTGTCGAAATTATAATCAATTTTACCGAAATAAGACATCATCTTGGAAGTAAAGGCAGAACCTGCGTTCTTCTGGGAGCCGCTATCGCCCGCATCGAGGAAATGGAAGTTATCGTCATCCGAGGCAAAGCCTTCACGGGAGGCGGAGAAGTATTCCTCTTGATAACGGTTTGTCTCGATACCTAATAAGGCTCCGATCGTATGTTTATCGAATGTCCGTAAATAGTTTAACGTGTTCGTGAATACCCAATTGAAGTTCCAACGGTTTTGCGTGCTCAACGTACTCAAGGGCTGCTGGGTGTTCAATTCGTTGTATTTGGCCTTGAAGCTTCGTTTATACAGGTTTTTGTAATCCGCTCCGAAGTTGGTCTTGAAATAAAATCCCTCTAGGATATTCAGTTCGGCGAATAGATTACCGAATAGGCGGGTGGTACGATCTTTATTATCCTTATTACGGTATAATTCGCCTAACGGGTTGGAGATGTCGGCGATCGGGTTGCTGCCGAAATTCCCGTCCAGATCGTAAACAGGGGTAATGGATACGGTCTTATAGGCGTTGTATAACATACCTCCCAGTGCGGCGTTATTGGTGACCGAGGTTCCCCACGCATGTGATAATGTGGCGTTCTCACCGATTTTCAAACGATCGTTGAAGAGCTTGAACTCATTGTTGAAACGTCCGGATATACGTTCGAAACCAGTATATTTCATAAGACCGTCTTGGTTGAAATAGCCTAGGGAGAACAAGTGGCTGCTAACTTTATCTGCTTTCGCCAGAGAGAGGTTATAGGACTGGACCATGGCTTTTTGCATGATCTCGTCAACCCAATCCACGTCTCCCGAGGGAAGACGGTGATCTGCGTCAAGGAATTCCGGAATTACGGCGGTCTCGCCGGAGCCATACACGTCGCTTACTGGTGATTTCCCGTCGTTACGCTGTGCCTGCCATAATAAGTCGCCATATTCTTGGGCGTTTAGCATACGCATCTGTTTTGCCGAGGTTTGTACTCCCACGTAAGCGTCTAGGTTTACCCGGAAAGTACCTTCCTTCCCTTTTTTTGTACTGATGATAACCACGCCGTTTGCCGCACGTGCGCCATAGATGGAAGCGGAAGAAGCATCTTTCAATACCTGCATACTTTCGATATCATTCGGGTTGAGAAAATTGATGCCGCCCTCTACTGGTACGCCATCGATGATATAAAGCGGATCATTGTTACGGATCGTGCTGAAACCGCGTACACGTACCGCTACGCCTCCGCCGGGCATATTATCCGGGATTACGTTTACGCCGGACAATTTACCTTGCATCATTTGATCTACACTGGATACCGGGGTATCTTTCAGGTCGCCTACCTCCAGTACGGAAACAGCACCGGTAAGGTCTTTTTTCTTCTGTACACTATAACCTACCACGATAACCTCGTCTAGGTTCTGGGTGTCATCCTGCAATTGGATCGTGAGGGGAGAACCATTCCCGGCTGGAATCTCCTTGGTGTTATAACCGATATAAGTAACGACCAATATGCTTTGCTTGTTTTGCAGCGAGAGAGAAAATTTGCCGTCAAAATCGGTTACGGCTCCATTTGTAGTCCCTTTCTCAATCACGTTAGCCCCGATAATTGGTTCTCCGTTCGTATCGGTGACTACGCCACTTACCGTGAATGTCTGTTGGGTGATCGTCATTCGTCCAGTAACGTTTGGCAGATCCTCCGCTGGTGCCGCATTGATTGGCTGTAAGTATGCTACGCCTAGCAAAAGAGCGGGAATCGCCATCGTAAAGTAATTTCTGTTGTCCATCCTTTTGTCCTTAAAATATATTAGAATTAATCTATTTTTTCAGAACGCAAAGGACGTGTGATTGTATTACGATGATATGTCTATGTTATTAAAAATGTGTTCACGATTGTATTGCCTTTCAGTGATATGACGATTAGGCTACGATTACAAAAATGATGTCGGTTGTCTTTTGCGTATTGGTTAATGACGTTTTAGTACTAGTGAATAAAATGTAAGAATTATGAAAGTAACTCATTTTAAGAAAGTAAGCGAAACAAGTGGTGTGTGTGTCCTGTTAAGATTGTACTTATTTATAATCGAATAATTTATACTGTGCGTAGTCTTTACGAGACATTCAAGTAGCCTGTGAGGGCGAAAAAGCAGTAATATTAATACTAGTGTAATAAAATAAAGTTCATTCAGCCTGTTCTTCTGTGAAGAAAAACAGGCTGTGTTTTTATTGCTTGGCAGGATCTTCGTCTTTATTCCACTTATCTCGCATTCTCAGACGTTTGACTTGCAGATAGCGTAGAAGGATGATGATGACGAGCGTAGCGCCGATCATCAAGAAATATTCGGTATAATTATTCCCCGAATTGTTTCCCGGCCAGCCGATGATACTCATTACGATTAAGTAGACAAGTAAGGCAATTGTTGTGATGTTGATCTTCTTCATATTCGTTTTATTCTTAAAACAGGGCAAAGATATAAGATTGTTTCGGGCTTTAGGAGGTTAAAACGCATTTGTACTGTGCCCGATAATGTTCTGTTTGAATAATTAAGATATATAAACCTTGTGGGAGGGGAATCGGGAGGATAGGGTTCCCTGCCTGTACCGCTTGCGTAAATACCAATATGCCTGCCGGAGTAAGTAGTTTGACTTTACCGGGGGATGGAAGATTATTAATGAATAAAGTTTTGTTCTCTAGCTGATAGCTTAATTCCGGAAATGAAAAGGCTTGATTGGAAACAGGAGGATCTTGTCGGGCTTGAGGTTCCGATGTTGGGAAAGATATGGGTGCATTCGTTGATAATAATTTATAATTGGCTGGTTCGGATGTATTATATACAGATAGGCTGGTACTATTATTCGCTTTGACAAAGAAAGCGGAGAATGGAGGGATGGCGAAATCGCTACCGATCACGTAGGGTTGGTAGGTGGAGCCGTCATATATATAAATGTATCCGTCTAAGGCCGAGTTTGATTCTATTTGACTAAGAGATAAAGGAGCCGGCAGAGGATTACCGCATAGATACCAGCCGTTGTGATTCTGGTTCTGGCTTTGGTTGTTAATGCTTACCGGAATAGAGGCTTGACCGTTTTTTCCGAAATCTATAGGGATATCTTTTGCTTTCGAGGAGAAACGAAGGTTCTGACGATCGGCGGAAGCGTCAATAGCGATCAGGTACCCCTTGTTCTTCTTGAAGATGGGCTGGGATGTATTGATTATTGTTTGTGGTATGACTTCCCAGTTGTTGGAAGGGCTTTGTGAGTTGGCTCGCTTTTCTCCGTTATAGGTTTGTACGTAAAAGTAGTTACCGTTTGTATCGCTTTTGTCATCACCCAGTTGGAAATCCGGGTCTATGCCGGAAGCGAATACATCGAAGGGGAAGGAGATAAAATACCATTTGCCTTTTTGAGCGAAGGTCTTCTCGATTGTTATTTTGCCGGAGATGTTAATAGTTCCAGACGATCGCAAGGTGGAGGAAGACGCCAAGATACCATCATTAGGATAGATGGTAAGGTTATTTGCGGATAGATTTCCGGTTGGTAAAATATGGATATTTCCATTGCCAATAAAGATATCTTTACAGCTGATATTTGTATTTATGGAGATATTGCCGTTAATCAAGGCGTTGCGGTGACGGTAGGCGGGTAGGTGGCTCCAGCGATCCTCATGGTTCCAATCGCTGTTTCCGGTAAATAGGGAATAGGTAGGAATCATGCCGTGTGCGTAAACGCTGTCTACATAATAATAGCCGTTTTTGGTATTGGCGGCCGGTGTGGGGACGATAAGATCTAAGCCCGGAGGATTGTTTTTTATATCTGTGGTTTTGAAAGGATTGATGCCACTCTCTCCTATGGTTGGAACTAAGGAGGGATAACTTGTTTCCCCTTTTCGATAGGTTCTGGCTCTCATGCCTTCTCCTTCTACTAGAAGGATGCCCCCTTTCCGTATACTGATTTTTATATCTTGATGATTTGTTAACGTGAAATGCTCGAAAGCCACTTGCGTATTCATTGGCATTCGTAACCCGTAGTTTCCGTGGCTGTTAGGAATATCTTTCACGCCGGAGATATCTTCAATAAGGGCTTCACCTGTAATGGCATAATCCCAATTATCAGAAGCAAGTCCCTCAAATGTCTGCATCCGAAACGTATCCCGGATAGATATATTTGCGTTACTTTGCACAAAACTTTCCCATGTAGATGGATTTGAAACTTGTGACTGGATAAATTGTTGTACGAATAGGAATGCCGTACAAACGACAACGCATCTGGATAGATGCCAAATTCTCTTTTTCATAGCTAAGTTGATTTATATTTGTAAATATGTTCGCAAATATACGTAAATAATTGAAATAATATATCTTTGTGGCATGAAAGAATTTATCATATCTGAGGCACAGACCGAAAAGGCCGTTTTGGTGGGTTTGGTTACCCCCGAGCAAAATGAGCAAAAGGTTAAGGAATATCTGGACGAATTGGCTTTCTTGGCCGATACGGCAGGGGTGGATGCGGTAAAGCGTTTTACCCAGAAAATGGATTACCCGAATTCCGTCACTTTTGTCGGGACCGGTAAATTGCAGGAAATTAAGGAGTATGTGGTAGAGAATGAGATCGGCTTGGTGATCTTTGATGATGAGCTGAGTCCGAAGCAACTCCGTAATATTGAGAAAGAATTGCAGGTGAAAATCTTGGATCGTACGAGCTTGATCTTGGATATCTTCGCTAGCCGTGCACAGACCGCCCATGCGAAGACACAGGTGGAGCTTGCACAATATAAATATATGTTACCCCGCTTGACTCGTCTGTGGACACACTTGGAGCGTCAGCGAGGCGGCGTAGGTATGCGTGGTCCGGGTGAGACACAGTTGGAGACTGATAAACGTATTATCTTGGATAAGATCGCACGATTGAAGAAAGAGCTGGTGGATATTGACAAGCAAAAAAGCGTACAACGGAAAAACCGGGGTAAGATGGTACGTGTAGCGTTAGTCGGATATACGAACGTAGGTAAATCTACCTTGATGAACTTATTGAGCAAGAGTGAGGTCTTTGCCGAGAATAAGTTGTTCGCTACGTTAGATACGACCGTACGCAAGGTCATTATCGAGAACTTGCCGTTCTTGCTGTCTGATACGGTCGGATTTATCCGCAAGTTACCGACCGAGCTGGTGGAATCTTTTAAATCTACCTTGGATGAGGTACGGGAGGCGGATTTGCTGGTACATATCGTGGATATCTCACACCCGACTTTTGAGGAGCAAATAGAGGTCGTGAACCGTACGTTGGCGGAGATCGATAAGACCGAGAAACCGATGATCATGGTTTTCAATAAGGTGGACGCATTTACCTTTGTCCCGAAAGAGGAAGATGATTTGACCCCTCGTGGTCGTGAGAATATCGATCTGGATGAACTGAAACGTACGTGGATGGGAAAATTGCAAGATAATTGCATCTTTATCTCCGCCAAGGAACGTACGAATATAGAGGCGTTGAAAGAGATGTTGTATGAACGGGTCAAACAAATCCATATCACCCGTTTCCCCTACAATGACTTCCTCTTTCAGCAATATGATGAAGAGTAGAGTCTTACAAAATTAGTACCAATGAATCATTTGAGAAATTTGCGGCCGGATGAGATCGCCACCTTGCGATCTCAGGCTTGCCGGGCCGATGATTGGAATCAAGTTTGGGTTCCAGAAGTGTTTGATATTGAATATGTGAACCACGTACGTTTTTCAGGAGTGGTTAAGTTAGGAGCCTTTCGTAAGATTTTTACCCTGCCGGGAGGATTGGTAAAGCATAGCGGGCTTCGTCATGTTACCCTACATAATTGCACGTTGGGGGATAACGTGTTGATTGAGAACGTACAGAATTATATCGCTAATTACCGGATCGGTGATGACTGCTTTATCCAGAATATAAATGTTATGTTGGTGGAAGGCAAGGCTACGTTCGGGAATAATGTCGAGGTGTCGGTCTTGAATGAGACCGGCGGGCGTGAGGTTCCGATTTACGATGGCCTGTCGGCTTCATTGGCTTATATTATAGCATTGTACCGTCATCGTCCGGCCTTGATCGAACGCTTGCGGGATATGATTACCGCTTATACGGAGGGTATTGCCTCTACGGAGGGAACGGTTGGCGATAAGGTCAAGATTGTCAATACCGGTACGATCCGTAACGTGAAGATTGGTGATTACGCGACCATAGAGAATAGCGCACGTCTGGAAAATGGTTCCGTAAATAGTAAGAAGGAGGCCCCGGTATTTATCGGGGATAGCGTGATCGCGCAAGATTTCATTGTCTCTTCGGGAGCCAAGATCGCGGATGCCGCTAAGATTATCCGTTGCTTTATCGGACAGGCTTGCCAAGTGACGCATAACTTCTCGGCCCATGATTCCTTGTTGTTCAGCAACTGCGCTTTCGAGAATGGGGAGGCTTGCGCTATTTTCGCCGGTCCGTTTACAGTGTCTATGCATAAGAGTAGTTTGCTGATAGCGGGAATGTATTCGTTTTTGAATGCGGGAAGTGGCTCCAACCAGAGTAATCATATGTATAAGCTGGGACCGATCCATCAAGGGATCGTGGAACGTGGTTCCAAGACGACCAGCGACTCGTATATTCTTTGGCCGGCTCGTATTGGCGCTTTCTCTTTGGTAATGGGCCGCCATCATCATCATAGCGATACTTCCGATATTCCATTCTCCTATTTAATAGAGAAGGATGATGAGACTTACTTAGTTCCGGGAATTAATCTTCGCAGCGTAGGTACGATCCGTGATGCCCAGAAATGGCCGAAACGTGATAAACGTACGGACCCGGATCGCTTGGATATGATTAACTATAATCTATTGAGTCCCTATACGATCCAGAAGATGCTGAAAGCGGTGGATATCTTGAAAAACCTGCAGGCATTGGTTGGAGAGACTTCCGAGATTTATTATTATCAGAATACTCGTATAAAAGGTTCCTCCCTCCGGAATGCGTTGAACTTTTATGGGATGGCAATTAATAAGTTCTTTGGTAACTCGTTAATCAAGCGTTTGGAAGGTACGACCTATTGTTCTATGGAAGAGGTCTGGGAGCAATTGCGTCCTACGGAATCCAAAGGCTCCGGAGAATGGTTGGACTTGGCGGGCTTGATCCTCCCGAGGGAACCGCTAGAAGCCTTGTTGCAAGATATCGAACAGGGGGAAATCGCTTCCTTAGAGGATGTGGAATGCTTTTTCCGTTTGGTTCACGGACGTTATTATTCCTTGGAATGGACATGGGCGTACGAGATGATCGAACGTTATTATGGGGTGGATCTCCGTTCGATTTCCGCCGCAGAGATTATTGATCTGGTTCGTCGTTGGCAAGAATGTGTGATCCGCTTGGATGAGATGCTTTATGAGGATGCCCGTAAGGAATTCTCCTTGACTTCTATGATTGGTTTCGGTGTGGATGGTTCCAGCAAAGAAAAACAACAGGATTTCGAGGGTGTTCGAGGAGATTTCATGAATAATCCGTTTGTTACCGCCGTGCAGGAACATATCGTGAATAAACGGGCGCTTGGGGATGAACTGATCGAGAGGTTGAAACCTTTAGTATAAAGCCTATGAAACCATTATTTCAAGAACTGCCATTCCCGATAGATAGTCACATTCATTTCTATGTGGAGGATCTACCGCATTTTCAAGCGTCAGATTTTTGAACCTAATTTAATTCGTCTTCCGGAGATGAATAATATCGCGTTCCCGTAGAGGGATTAAGTTTGTGGGTTCTGTTTGGGGTGAATTAGAAGTATTTGAGAGTCTTACGTTTAAGAGCCCTCTCTCCACGGATATGGCTTTTTGGGGCGAAAGAAATTGGTTCCCTGTTAGCTATTTGTGTTATATGGTCAAGACTGAGAAATCGAGGGTGGAGCAAACGATGAATCGTGGCGTGAAGCTTCTTTGGGAGAATACGTTGAGTTATAAACGTTCGATCGATAAACATAATTTCGCCGTTTTACTGGGAACCTCTATGGAACGGTATGATAGTAAAAAGGTAAAGGGAACGGCCTTGAACTTATGGGCGGAAGATGATCATAAAGCGTGGATTGATTTCACCAATAGCGCCTCTCCCGGCGATCAGCATTCGGAAGGTGGTGCGACAGAGCATCGGATGGCCATTTGGTGCAGAATCCTCATTTCTAAGAATTGAGTAGTCTTTATATTTGTCCACATCCATGTTTTTTGTTTTTGGGTAAATAGTTTAAACCGATACAATATGAGGTTAAAATAGAGTTATAACGGCACAAGAATACCCTTTTGCGACCGCTTACGATTCCGTTCGTTGGCTATTCACTTACGGATCCAAAAGGAAGGACATTTCTTTTTAGATGGGATAAGCTTGTATTCCGGATCTTTTTATGTACATTTGAAGCCACCCAATAGTGGGGTAACTAAAACATGATATGACTATGGAAAAGAAAACAGAAAAAGAGGAGAAGTATATGAAGGAATTACAAGATCGATATATCCGTTTCGACTGGGCCATCAAACGCCTACTCCGGCAAAAAGCGAATTTCGGAGTGCTAGAAGGCTTTCTTACCGTGTTCTTGGGCGAGCAGATCAAGATTGAGGAGATATTGGAGAGTGAGGGGAACCAGCAGGACGCTGATGATAAATTCAATCGGGTGGATATCAAGGCTAAGAACACAAAGGGAGATATCATCCTTATCGAGATCCAGAATACCCGCGAGCTTTATTATTTGGAACGTGTGCTCTATGGCGTGGCGAAGGCCGTCACCGAGCATCTTCATTTGGGGCAGGACTATTCCGAGGTGAAAAAGATCTATTCTATCAGTATCCTTTATTTTGATATAGGCGTAGGAACCGATTATCTGTATCACGGGCAGAACCAATTTGTCGGCGTGCATACCCATGATCATTTACAGGTAAATACCAAGGAGAGGGGTGCGATCGTCAAGCGTCTTCCTTCGGAGATCTTTCCGGAGTATATATTGGTTCGGGTGAATGAGTTTGATAAGGAGGCCGTGACCCCCTTGGAGGAATGGGTGCGATACTTGAAAGACGGGATCATAACTTCCGAAACGACAGCCCCCGGCTTGGAAGAGGCACGAGAGAAATTACGCTATTACTCAATGTCTCCCGAGGAACGTTATGCTTATGACGAACATCTGAATGCGATTATGATCCAGAATGACGTGTTGAGCACTGCTAAGTTTGAAGGACGGGAAGAAGGCCGTGCGGAAGAACGTCTAGAAACAGCTCGGCGTATGCGGTCTGATGGGCTTTCGATGGAAATGGTCGTGTGTTATACTGGTTTGTCAGAGGAGGAAATAAATAATTTATGATATCCTTGGGGCTTTGCTAGCGGAGCAGGATCGGTTCTTTTAAGTTCTTGGCCTGCTCCTCGGATGATGTTCCAGTATCTCTTTGCGAAGGAATTCCCGGTCGATATGTGTATATATCTCGGTGGTGGTGATTTTCTCATGCCCCAGCATCTCTTGGATAGCGCGTAAGTTGGCGCCGCCTTCCAGCAAGTGGGTGGCGAAAGAATGACGGAAGGTATGGGGACTTACGTTTTTATGGATACCGGCGGCCTCCGTCTGTTGCTTGATGATATGAAATACCATGATACGGGAGAGGGCCGTTCCTCGCCGGCTTAGAAATAAAATATCCTCGAAGCCTTTTTTAACCACGACCGAATTCCGGTCATACAGATAGTTTTTAATTTCCCGCAAAGCAACTTCGGAGATAGGAACAAGCCGTTGTTTGCTTCCTTTACCCTCTACCCGGATGAAACCTTCCTTGGGATATATATCCGAATAACGCAGGCCAGTAAGCTCCGATACGCGCAGTCCGCAACTATATAAAACCTCCAGCATCGCACGGTTCCGCTGTCCCTCGGGAAGCGTGAGGTCTATCGTGTCGAGAATGCTATTTATCTCGTTGACGGTTAATACTTCCGGCAGCTTCAATCCGATCTTGGGAGACTCTAACAATTCGGTCGGATCATTTGTTATATAATTGTCAAGCAATAAGAAACGATAGAACGATTTGATACCCGAGATGATGCGTGCTTGCGATCGGGGATGGATGCCGATGTCACGTAATTGGGCGATGAACTGTTGCAAGTCGTCGTAGCTGATCTCCTTAACGTCCTTTTTCTCATCCTCTGCGAAACGTAGCAATTTGTCAAGATCTGTCAAATAGGCGTCGATGGAGTTGGCTGAGAGCGATTTTTCTAATCGTAAATAGGTGTTATATCGGTTTATTATATCTTTTCCTTGTCGCATTGTCGGTATGTCGTTATGAATGTGTCAAATAAAATCCTTACCTTTGCCGGATAATTCCGGCCTCAACGGGCGGTACAAAGGTAATAAACTTACAATTAAGAATGAAGAAGATTCAGATCATCAATGGCCCTAATTTGAATCTGTTGGGCAAGCGAGAACCGACAGTATACGGAAATGCCTCGTTCGAGGACTATTTGAGCGAGTTACGTGCCCGCTTTCCTCAGTGTGAGATATCTTATTATCAAAGTAATGTGGAAGGAGAGATAATTAACAAGATCCATGAGGTGGGTTTTGAATATGACGGTATCGTGTTGAACGCCGGCGCTTATACGCATACTTCCATTGCGTTGCACGATGCTATCAAGGCGGTTACTACGCCAGTCGTGGAAGTGCATATCTCGAATGTGCATGCCCGTGAATCGTTTCGTCATGTGTCGATGATATCGGCGGCATGCAGGGGAGTGATTCTTGGGTTTGGGCTGGATTCGTATCGGTTGGCGATCGAATCGTTTATGTGATAGAAGGTTTAGAAGGTTATCAAATAGAATTAATAATTAGGTTATAATAATTTAAGGTATATGTTAAAGCATACGAAGATTGTTGCTACAGTTTCCGACCAGCGCTGCGACGTTGCGTTCGTTGAGGCGTTATATAAAGCGGGAATGAATGTGGTGCGCCTGAATACGGCTCACATGATGGAAGAGGGGTTGACCCGTGTGGTAAATAACGTCCGTACAGTATCCGACCGTATCGGTATCTTGATGGATACAAAGGGGCCGGAAGTACGTACCACGACGACGGTAAACAAGGAACCGATCCCTTTCAAGACTGGAGAGATCGTGAAGGTAATCGGTAATCCCGATCAGGAAACTTCGCATGATTGTATTTGTGTGTCATATAAGAATTTCGTGAACGACTTGGCGATTGGCAGCGACATCCTTATCGATGATGGTGATCTGGAAATGAAGGTTACCGGGAAATCCGGCGATTGTTTGCTTTGCGAGATCCAGAATGACGCTACGCTAGGTAGCCGCAAGAGCGTGAATGTGCCGGGCGTACGTATCAATTTGCCTTCGTTGACTGAGAAAGACCGTAATAATATCCTTTGGGCGATCGATCATGATCTCGATTTTATCGCTCACTCATTTGTTCGCAACAAACAGGACGTATTGGATATCCAACGTATCTTGGACGAGCGTAACAGCCCTATCAAGATTATCGCTAAGATCGAGAATCAAGAGGGTGTAGACAATATCGAGGAGATTTTGGAAGTGGCTTATGGCGTTATGATCGCTCGTGGTGACTTGGGTATCGAGGTTCCGGCCGAGAAGATCCCGGGTATCCAGCGTATGCTGATCCGTAAATGCGTGGAGGTGAAGAAGCCGGTTATCGTGGCTACGCAAATGCTTCATTCCATGATTAATAATCCTCGTCCTACTCGTGCCGAGGTTACGGATATCGCCAACGCTATTTATTATCGTACGGATGCTTTGATGTTAAGCGGTGAGACGGCTTATGGAAAATATCCGATCGAGGCGGTACAGACCATGACGAAAGTGGCTCGTGAAGCCGAGAAGACCAAGCTTTCCGCGAATGATATCCGTGTGCCGATCGAGGGGAATGATTTAGACGTGACTTCTTTCTTGGCGAAACAAGCCGTTAAGTCTTCTTCTAAATTACATGTGAAGGCGATTATCACGGATAGTTATACGGGTCGTACGGCACGTTATCTGGCCGCTTTCCGCGGAACCTCTACTGTGTTCGCTATATGCTATAATCCTCGTGTGATGCGTATGTTGGGTCTTTCTTATGGGGTATGGGCGGTTCATCAGCCGTACAACGACAGTCGTAGGGGATATTTCTATGATGCGTTGAACCAGCTGATCCATAGCGGACGTATCACTCGCAACGATATGGTAGCGTATTTGAGCGGTAGCTTCGGCGAAGGTGGCGGTACCAGCTTTTTGGAGATTAACAACGTAGGAAAGGTGCTGGATGCCGGCACGCAATATCAGTTGCCTACTTTTAAAGAGTAAGAGGAATGTTTACGGGCGAGATTGATGCGTATATTCTTTCTCATATAGATGAAGAAGGGGATTTGCTGTCGGCGCTGAATCGCGACGCCAATGTGAACCTTCTCCGTCCGCGTATGCTATCCGGGCATTTGCAGGGTAGGATATTGAAGATGTTTTGCCGGATGATTCGTCCGAGAAGAGTCTTGGAGATCGGGACTTATACGTCTTATGCCACTTTGTGTATGGCGGAAGGCATGGAAGAGGGGGCGTTGATCCATACGATTGAGATCAATGACGAGATGGAGGATTTTATCATGAAATATCTTTCCCGCTCGCTACATAAGGACAAGATAAAAGTCCATTTTGGGGATGCGATGGAGATTATCCCCCGTTTGGATGAGACGTTCGATATGGTTTTTATCGATGCCGACAAACGCCTGTATTCCGAGTATTATGATTTGGTATTCCCGATGGTCCGTCCGGGCGGCTTGATTCTCGCGGATAATACGCTTTGGGACGGTAAAGTGGTAGAAGAAGTGCATCCTTCCGATAAACAAACGAAGGGAATACTGGTTTTTAATGAAAAGGTTAAGCAAGACGATCGGGTAGAGAAGGTGATCCTCCCTTTACGTGACGGCTTGACGATGATCTGGAAAAAGTAAATAATAAAGCGTATGGAAAGTACTAGATTACAAAAGATCGAACGCCTTCTTCAGAAGGAGTTGAGTGATATATTTCAGAAGCAGACGCAAGGAATGCATGGCGTATTGGTCTCTGTCAGCGTAGTTCGTGTAAGTCCGGATTTAAGTGTGGCGAGAGCTTATTTAAGCATTTTCCCGTCGGATAAATCGCAAGAGCTATTGGAGGCTATACGGAGCAATACGAAAGCGATCCGTTTTGATTTGGGGCAACGTATTCGTTTGCAGGTTCGTAAGATTCCTGAATTGAGCTTCTTTATAGACGATTCATTGGATTATATCGAGAATATCGACAATCTTTTGCATAAGTAATCAGAGGAGCCTTGAATCTTCCGTTCTATATAGCCCGGCGATATCTCTTTTCGAAGAAGTCGCACAATGCCATAAATATCATATCGATGGTATCGGTATGCGGGGTTGTTGTCGCCACGATCGCCTTAGTATGCGCCTTGTCGGTCTATAATGGTTTCAACGATTTGGTCTCTTCTCTGTTCAGCAATTTTGATCCGGAGTTGAAGATCATGCCTCGGAAAGGGAAGGTTTTCGACCCGACCTCGGAAGAGATACGTAAGGTGCGGGAATTGCCCGGCATTGTTTGTTTTAGTGAGGTATTGCAGGACAATGCCTTGGTCCGTTATCGAGATCGTCAGGGTGTAGCTACCTTGAAAGGTGTAGACGAGCAATATGAGAAACTGGCGCAGATCGATAGTATCTTGATCGATGGAAAGTTCCTTCTGAATGACGAGGTGGCGAATTACGCGAATATGGGGATCGGATTGGCTTTCTCGCTAGGAATAAACGCAGGCTTTGTCTCTCCGCTGGAGATCTACGCTCCGAAGCGGGAGGAGAAGGTGAACATGGCGAATCCGGCTTCTTCTTTCAATTTGGAATATGCTTATATCGGTGCTGTCTTTCGTACGGACCAACAGGTTTACGATGATTCATATATGATCGTGCCTTTGTCATTGGCCCGTTCTTTATTTAATTATGATAAAGAAGTGACAGCGGTGGAATTGAAGGTGAAAGATAGCGGGGATATCGCTCCGGTAAAGAAAGAGATTCAACGTATCCTAGGTGATCAATATATCGTGCAAGACCGTTTTGAGCAACAAGAGGCTTCTTTCAAGATGATGCAAGTCGAGAAATGGATGACCTTCTTGATCCTTACTTTTATATTGGCGATCGCCTTATTCAACGTGGTGGGTTCTTTATCCATGTTGATGATCGAGAAACAGGAGGATGTGAGCACACTGCGTAATATGGGGGCTGACGACAGTCTGATCCGTCGGATTTTCTTGTTTGAAGGCTGGATGATCTCCGGTTTTGGAGCTTTGATCGGAGTCTTGATCGGGGTTGTGCTTTGCTTGCTACAACAAGAGTTTGGCTTTATAAAACTAGGGGAAGCTGCCGGAGCGTTTATTATAGAGGCTTATCCGGTACGTGTAGTCCCGGTCGATATAATAACAGTCTTTGTGACGGTATTAACGATAGGCTTTTTAGCTGCGTGGTATCCTGTACGATATCTTGCTAAGAAGTTGAAAATTGAGAATTGAGAATGAATACCGCTTGCCGATAATTCTCAATTCTCAATTCTTAATTAGTTGTATTCTTTTCCGTATTTGATTTTAGCGTCGGCTACGAATTGTTTGATACGTTGTTCGTCATCCTTCTTACAAATCAATAATACGTTTCCAGACTCGGCCACGATGCAATCTTTTAGCCCTTGGATAACGGCTAGACGTTTCGGGTTATTTAATGCGATCACATTGCCGGAGCATTCGTATAGCATTGCCTCGTTATTTTTCAATACTGCGTTCTCATTTTCGTCTTTATTCGCTAGGTCGAACAAAGATCCCCAGCTACCGAGGTCAGCCCAACCGAAATCTACACATAGCATATATACGTTGTGCGCTTTCTCCATGATACCGTAGTCGATGGATATATTTAGGCAATAAGGGAAATTCTCTTGGATGAACGCTTTTTCTTCCGAGGTATTAAATTTATCCTTACCTAGATCGAAACGGCTGCTGATATCCGGGAGATATTTAGAGAACGCTTCCAAGATCGTATTCACGTTCCAGACGAACAAGCCAGAATTCCAGAAGAATTCTCCACTTTCCATAAATACCTTTGCCAACTCGAGGTCCGGTTTTTCAGTAAAGGTCTTCACCTTGGTGAAATCATCTACTACCGTATCACTGCTTTGGATATATCCGTATCCTGTTTCCGGGCGGCTAGGCTTGATGCCCAAAGTGACCAACGCACGGTTTCTCTTCACGAAATCCAACGCCTTTTGAACGTCCCTCAAGAAAACATCCTCTTTTAAGATCAGATGGTCGGAAGGGGCTACGACAATATTGGCTTCCGGATTGCATGCCTTAATATGATAAGCCGCATAAGCGATACAAGGAGCCGTATTGCGACGAGCCGGTTCCAAAAGTATTTGTTCTTCCGCTAATTCCGGCAACTGCTCCTTGATTAAGTCCGCATAAGATTCGTTGGTAACGATGTATATATTTTCAGTAGGGATGATTTTTGCGAAGCGATCAAATGTCATTTGCAGTAAAGACCGTCCGCTTCCAAAAAAATCAAGGAATTGCTTTGGGTAACTTTCTCTACTGAAAGGCCAGAAACGGCTACCGATCCCGCCTCCCATGATGACGCAATAATTATCTTTCATGATATTGGCTGTTATTATGATTATACGTTTACAAATGTAACGAAATAATCTTTCTATGCGAAACAATCCCATACATATTCCCACTGTGAAAAAAATATTTGAAAATTTTTACCCAAACGCTTGCGGGTTTAAAAAAAAGCTGTACCTTTGCAACGCATTTGAGAAACAAACCTACTACTAAAGCTAAAAGGTTAATCAAAAATGCCCAGATGGCGGAATTGGTAGACGCGCTGGTCTCAAACACCAGTGGATTCACTTCCATGCCGGTTCGATCCCGGCTCTGGGTACTGAAGTTGAAAAGCTTGATTGAGTAATCAGTCAAGCTTTTTTTGTATGTAATTATTCGGCAGGACTATCCACGGCTAGACAATTTTTGTATCTTTGCTCAACTCATGAATTTATAAACAACAAGGTGAAATATCCCATTAAAACAGAAAGATTAATCATACGGCTTGCTGAACCGGAAGATGCAGAAAGCATTTTTTCTTACCGTTCTGACTTTGCGGAAAATAAGTATCAGGGATGGTTTCCTGATTCAGTTGAAGAAGTCCGTGATTATATTAGCAATATGCCGGCGACAATGGATATTGCCAATATATGTTTTCAGTTTACCATTATTCTTGCAGATGAAAACAGGTTAATTGGTGATATGGGAATTAGCTTTACCAATCACAACAATATGCAGGCTGAACTTGGATGTACACTACATAAAGATTATCAGAAAAAAGGTTATGCTACAGAAGCATTGAAAGCAATAGTTGATTATCTTTTTGGAACGCTCGATAAACATCGGATTATAGCCTCAGTCGATCCGAGAAATACAGCTTCTATCCAGTTAATAGAGCGATTGGGGTTCAGAAAGGAAGCTCACTTTAAGGAGAGCTATTATTTGCGTGGGGATTGGGTAGATGATATAATTTATGCGCAGCTTAAAACCGAATGGGGTAATAATGATAAATATAGCAAAGAAGAGATAATGATAGACCCCCGAATTATTGCCTTGCAATTTAATGAATGTATCAGTAGGGCTGACATAAACGCACTATCCCATCCGGACACGAAAGAGAATAGAAATAAGTTTGGTATATAAACATGAAACAATGAATATTGGAGAATATAAATGAATATAGGTTACAAGGTTGGTGAGTTGATTTATGATGCAAATATATATGATGGATTAAATACCTTTCTATCTGATTTGCAATTCTACAAAAAGTGGCTACCGAAAAATAAGGAGGCTGAAATACTTGAACTGTGCTGTGGTACAGGCAGACTTACGATCCCCATTGCCAAAGATGGATACAACGAAAATTCGGAAAAACAGATATATGTTTTAACCCTTAATGATAATAAGGTATTATACGAAAAGATACAAAACCAAAGATGAAAATGGACTTTAAAATCAGAATAGCGCAACAATCTGATAGTGCTGAACTGAGAGATTTGTATAAGAATACCGTGCTTGTAGTAAACAGGCGTGATTATTCACAGGATGAAGTTGAAGATTGGGCATCATGCGGAGATGATCTTTCCAATATAGAGGAAATGATAAAGACTCACTATTTTATTGTGGCTGTTAATCAACTGTCTCAGATTGTAGGTTTTTCATCCATTACGCCGCAAGGCTATCTGTACTCTATGTTCATTCACGCAGACTTTCAAGGCAAAGGCATTGCAACTATGCTTTTGGAAGAAATAGAACGATATGCTATTACAAAAGGTATTATACAAATCACATCAGAAGTGAGTCTAACTGCTCGTCCATTCTTTGAGAAGCAAAAATACGTGGTGAAGAAGGAACAAAAACGACAGGCAAATAAATTGAATTTGACTAATTTTTGGATGGCAAAAACCTTATCTGTAATAAAACCATATCATGGTCGTATTCCTGCTTGTGGTGTGTTCTGTGGCGGTTGTCCAAGCTACACACGAGATGAAAAAATTTGTCAGGGAGCAGAGGAAAACAAAACCCGCTGTGAAAAATGTAGAACATTTTACCTGTGTTGCGTTGAGAAAGGAATAACACACTGCTACCAATGTCATCTATTTCCTTGTACTAAGTTCAAAGGTTTTACAAAACGTTGGTTAAAGTATGGACAAGACTTTATTGAAAATCAGAAATTTTTAAAGCAGGTGGGTGAAATGGAATTTTTGAGGTTTTATAATGAAAAGGTTACAGATTAAGTTTAGTCCATTTCTCTTGTATATCTAAAATGAACTAAACCTTTGTTTTTATTGAAAGTTGTTAGCCTATCTCCTTTGAAAGAAATCTCTTGAATTCTTCCTCACTGGGCAACTGGATTTTATACTTTTGTACAAAAATATTTGGGTCTAATCCTGCTGTGGCATAACGAACTAAAGTATCTCCTTTTTCAGTACAAAGCAAAATACCGATTGGTGGATTATCATCGGGCTGCATTACTTCTGCTTTGAAGTAGTTTAGATACATATTCAGTTGGGATGCATATTCATGGTGGAATTTGTCAATTTTTAAATCCACTATGACATGGCATTTCAATATGCGGTGATAGAAAACGAGGTCAGCAAAGAAGTAATCTTCATCTATCAGTATGCGTTTTTGGCGAGCTTCAAAGCAGAAGCCGTGTCCCATTTCCAGAAGGAACTTTTGTAAATTATCAAGGATGGCTTGCTCTAAATCATTCTCTGTAACTAATGCCCGTTCATTTAACCCTAAGAACTCTAAGGTCAAGGGAGTATTTATTACATCCGCAGGCTGTAGTTGTGTGGTTTGTTGTTGTACTAATGCTGAAAGTGCTTCTTTGTTTTTGGATAGTCCGCTACGCTCATAATATAATGAGTTGATTTGACGTTCCAGTTCTCTAAAAGACCAGCATCCCCTAATTGCTTCGAATTCATAAAAAGCACGTTTAGTCGGATTGTCTAATTGAGATATACTTTTTAAATGAGAATAGGGTAACTTGTTAAAGACCTTTTTAGGTGATAGCGTCAATGCATTGTTTTGTCTATCAGTTAGTTGCAATTTGGCGGATGGTGTGTGCCGAATTGGTGCAATGAATTCGGCAGACGGTGTGTGCCGAATTTTCGAACCTGACATAACGTAGTGAAGAACCTCATCTTTCAACTGTGGATACACAAGATATAAACGTCTGAAATCCCGGAATCTACGTTCGTTAAGCCCTTTGGTATTCAGTCGTTTTTCCAGCTTCTTCAAGAGTTGCTCACCATAGGCTGCACGGTCTTCTCCGTTTTGTTCAAATTCCACGATATAACAGCCCATAAGCCAGTTACGGGAAGTTAGTGCAAGGTTTACAGAGTGTGCTGCTTGTGCTTGCAGCGTGTCTTGAATGGCACTTCTCCGTATGTTTCAGCCCGCTATGTCCGAGCAAACTGGCTACTGTTTTAATATTAGCACCATTGTTAAGGATATTCACTGCAAATGAGTGACGGCCGCAATGCCAGCTTATGTGCTTGTCTATTCCGGCTCTTTTCACCCAACGCTTCACTGATTTACAGCAGCTTTCATAGGATGGTAGATTAAATATAAGCACATCTTTGTTGCCATCCGCAAGAGGTTCACCAATAATAGAGACCAAACCGTCATTCAAAGGAATGACTACTCCACTAGCAGAAGAATGCCCTTTGGTCTTATTCTGTTCAAACTTCAATAGCTTGTTTGAGTAGTCTACATTCTTATATGTAAGGTCTTTCAGTATCACATCGTGTTCGATGGCATAGCGTATCACTTTCTTGAAACGCTGATAGATACTTTTTGCTCCCTCGCCAACGCTACGGGATTGCAAATAGTCTACAAACAGAACCATCATATCTTTAGTAATAAGTTCGGGCTTGATGTTACATTCATATAATGGCTACTGTTCTTTCAGAAAATCCTTAAAACGACTGAAGGCAATTTGCATCATACGCAGGTCTTTCTTAATATTTATGGCTAATCAGTTAAAGAAATCCCTTTCTTTGGAGATTGAACGGTTCAATGCTTCGCAGAAGAAAGGATTTAGCTTTATGTTTTGATGTAAAATGCTTTTTCATAGTTCCTCTATAATAGAAGCTCACGCTAGTAGCCAAGAGGTAGTGTGGCATGTTTAGAACATGTATTCCCAAAAAGAAGAAGGAATCAGCTCTTTTGTCGAAAAAAAGTCTTATGTTTACGCACGATATGAAAAACAGGGTTTATATAGGCCCTGATATCAGTAAACAACCAACCTTGACATGTGTACAAACAGAGATAAGGCTATCTCTTTTGGGCGGGACGGCGGAGATGTCTGCCGTTTCGTTTTTTGTCTATGAGCCAGTGACGTGGTTGCTGACGAATCGTTGCCTCAAGATATTTTTCTGCAGATTCATCGTTCATATATTACCAATATTAATCAAGTAAACGCTCACCCGATATTTATTGGGGACAGACTTAATTCAAAGGAATAAAACAAGAATCTCGGATGTCAGCTTAATGCGATGAATGGTATCTTTTTGATTGAAATACCTTCTTTTTCACGACACGGCTCTCTGGCTATAAAAGCCAACGAGCGTAAACGGGGAGCGCGAACAAGCTGCCACAACCGCTTTTTAACACGATAAGCGTCGCTTTTTAACGAATATATACGTATCAACCTACACATATGGCTGTATCAACTCACACATATAGCAGTGTCAACCCACGCATATAGCCGCGTCAAGCTACACATATAGTGGCGTAAGCCTACACATATATAGGCATCGGCCCTCACATACGGTAGCGTTGGGCATTATTACCGCCTAACGACCGTAAAACATGAACTAGGGTGAATTATTTCGGCTGGAACGAAAGGCCGTTTTTTAGCAAATAGCTATCAAACAGAGAATTGCTGTTTTTTTCTCTCGAATTTGGAAGCGAGACGCACTTGGGTACGGAATAATCGTTTCTCCGGGACTTCAGATTACAAGTTGTCAAAAAGACAAATGGGCCACTTGTATCTATAGTTCCTCTGCCATTTCCCGATAACCATCGGGGGAGAGACGCTTAATGTATAATTTATGCCTTGTCAGGTGAATAACTTACGGCTTGTCAAGTGAATAACTTACGGCTGGGGGTAGCTGTAAGCTTACGAGTCTGGAAGTGGTTAGTTATTCACTTGGGAAACCTTTCTCAAGTGAGTTGGCCTGTTGATTAACAGGATATAAGACAGCGATTTATATGGCAATGGTTATCCCATGATCTCATCTGTTGGCCGACTTCTATATTTCTGTAGGTCGACTTGTCTTAGGCTGCCGGCTGAAATATAGATGAGCCTGAAGATACCCCCAATGATTATCGGGTGAACCTATAAAATACCTATAACCCGAAGCTAGCGGTACTATCAGTACTTTTGTGTCAAAGAGGAAGCTTGATTCAGATCTTATGCTTTGATAGGTTTACATTATTTTAATGTACGCCTGTACATTATATATAGTTAAAAACCTTGATGCTTGACAATCTTTTATGGGATATAAACGACTAGTTTAAACGATCGATTCTTTTAGTCATTTGCAAAGGTACGCGTTTCTTCGATACTTGCAACCCTTCTGAGCTATTTTTTTTACCCCTTATCCTCTTTCTTATCAATCAAATAGGCTATCCGTTACGAAACTGCCGATTCCTTTCACGAACCATTCTTTTTACCCCCTTAAAAAACGCAAGATCTAGACGATCGTTTAGACTAGTCGTTTTCGGGTAAAACAAGGGTGCTAAACGACGGGATGGACTTTAATTAACACTATTATTAATATTAAATTTTGAATTTATGAACAAAAGGATTTTTACCTTGTTAACAGCTGGTTTACTGCTAGGTGGACCTGCTTTTAATGCTGCGTATGCCGCTACTGATCTTACGACTAAGACCGTAATTTCCTATAGCGAGAATAAGACGGCTCTTGCTAATGGAATGAGCTTTTATCTAGGTGCGTCTGAGAATACGTTGTTGAAGGTTACAGATGTTCTTACGACGAAGGACAAAAAGAAGGTTATTTCTTTTGGTGATGCTAACGGTGATGTGACTACAGGAGTCGTATTTACTATCCGTAATTATTCATCTAACTCTTTTGAGTTGTGGGCTAATGTTGGTGGTGTGGCTTATCAGGTAGTTACCGATAAAGACGGTAATGCGTTGACTGCCGCTACCGGCAACAATCTTTCTGAGTTGAATGCTAAGTTCGCTGTATCAGAGGGCAAGTTGAAATTCTCAGGTTTGTATACAGTAACTGTACCTACAAAAGAAGTAAAGAATGGCTTGAAAGCATTCTCTTGCTCAGAGGGTATTGATGCCGCTTATTTGAATGACTATAATTCAAATGGCACAACATTGTCATTCGATTATACAACGAATGAACTGGTTGGAAATTTGTTTGATAAGGTTGTTCCCGTATCATTTACGGATGAGGTTGTGGCAACTCAACCTTCTGATGAGAATAAGTTGGCTGCCGGTACTTATTTCGTGAAAGGTGATTCGAAGAAAGTTAAGGCATTTGTTAGTGCGGTAAATGCAGAGACTCCAGATAATGACGCAATCTTGACAGCGGCTCAAGAAATTACATTCTTAGCTTTAGATCCCTCTAATCGTTATGACATCAATGGTAAGCAAGACAATGAGGGATATGCTTTGTATTGGATGAAGGGATCGGTTGCTACGGCCAACGCTGACTCTTGCTCTAACGCAAACTTTACGATTACGGCGAAAGACGTATTGAATGAGGATGGTAAATTGACGTTGACTGTTGATTACAAGAAAAAAGATCAAACAACAGCTGCGACGAAGGTTTACGTAGCTGCTGTTAAGCCATCTGTTTCTGATACGAAAACTTATGTTACTTCTGTTTTAATGTCAGGAACGAAATATTCCGCTATCCATCCTCAACTAGGTGAAAACTCTTACCTTGACGCTTCAGTATTGTTGAAGAAGAACATTGAGAATGTGGTTAATATCTACTTCACTAGCTCAACCAAGAGTGAGAATGATGAGGCTGATTCACAAACTGAGTACCATAAGTATTTGACAATAGATCCTGCTGATGGTTCAAGCTTAAGTGTCGCCGCTTATAATAGCGTAGATTTCACTATGCCGGTATCACAATGGATCGTTTCTGGCTTCAACGGCAAATATGAATTTACATTGACAAACCGTGAGACTGGTGATGATTTAGTATTACGTTTACAACCTAATGGTGCTGAAGGTGGCTATAAGGTAGTTAACGCTAAGTACAACGGCACTGATGTAACAATCGCCGCAAATAAGGGTGTAACAACAGCGTTAGCTTTAGCAAACAATACTTCCGTTAAGTTCAACACGATCGCTACGACTCGTACGGACGGATATAAGGTATTCACGGATACTCAGATCGCAGAAGGCTTTAAGATGACATTCAATGGTAAGGACGCGTTATTTGGAGAGAAAGCTCTTTACGCTATTGATGACAATGCTACTAAAACAATGAAGGCTTCAACCAAAGAGGAGAATTTAATCGTTCTTTATCCGGAAAGAATAAAGGGAGCGAAAGATCATTCTACTAAATCTCTGCAAGGTGTTGAGGATTATGTGATAAGCACAAATGCTTTCGCTTATTTGAATGATAAGGGAGAGGTTGTCATGAAGGCTGATGGCGATACATTGGTTGTTCCGACTTATGTCTTGCGTTATACGGAGGCTAAAGGTGATGATGCTAAATATCTTGGCGATGCCGCGTCTAGAGATAAGGCTGCTGATGCCGCTACAGAGTTCGCTGTTGTTAAGAATGCCGCTGGTGGTTATTCTTTAGTTGCGGTGAGCGCTGTAACAGACGGTAAGCTTAGCTATGATGGCTCAACTGGTAGTAGTGCAAAAATGGCTAGCGTAAATACTACTTCTATGGCTATTACTTATGCGGCCAATCGTTACCAATCTGCTGATGATATTAATAAGACTTACGCTAACGTTGAGGTTTTGGACGCTAATCCGTTCAACCCGTCATTGGCCGCTAAGCCTCGTCACGCTTCTTTCGACAACATGTTAGGTTCTATCAACTATCAGTTGAATAAGAATGGCTTCAACGAGGGCATCTTGTCCGCTGAAAGCATGATCTTCTGGTTGGATACAGCGGATAGCAAGGCTAAGACTCCGTCATTCTATATCTCTAAGGGTATTGAGGTGGCTGAAGGTGAGGAAAAACCGGCTGAGAGAATGTTCATGTTCAATCCGACAGATTCTTTGCATTATTTCGTTGAAGGTTCTGCGCAACAATATACGGACGAGAAATATTATTTGGAAGGTTCAGGCAAGTCTGAGACGAAGGTTATCTTCCGCCCGGCTATCCTTACGGGTGTTGATACAATCACTACTACCGTGAAAGGTGAGACCGTTAAGGTTGTTAAGGAGCTTAACGATGACAAGAGCGTGAAATCAACAGATCGATTGGATGCGTTCAAATTTAATATCACACTTGCGGAGGGCGATGGCGAATATTTCGTTTCTTCTCAAAGAAAGATCAAAGAAGGGGATGTTTATAAGACGGCTTATGTATATGCTTTGAATGGTATGTTAGGTCTAACAACAAATCAAGAAAAAGCAATGGTATTCACTCTCGGCACAGAAGTCCCGACAGCCAACGAATCTATCGACGCAAAAGAATCCTCTATCGTAGTTGTAGCCGGTAACGGTGTCGTAACTATCCAAGGTGCCGCAGGCGAGACTGCTTACGTTCGTACTGTATTAGGCCAGACAGTTGCTGAGACAGTTCTTACTTCCGACAACGCTACTATCGCCGCCCCTGCTGGTGTAGTATTCGTAACGGTAGGTAACGAGACAGTGAAAGTAGCTGTAAAATAAGGATATTCAATAAAGGAATAATGAAATAAGATAATCAACAATTCCCGTGAGGGTTTCGATCCCAAGTAATCCGTGACGGATGAACAGGTGGGAGTTGGATTAATATTAATACTAAAGTAATAAATTAAGAGGTCCGTAAGTACCTCCGTGAGGATGGAGTACGGATAAAGAAACAAGTCTCCGGCAGGCGTAAGCTTTGCTGGGGACTTCGTATTTTGCGACCTTATTTATGTGTAACTAATGAAAAAAGAACTGTCTAATAACGTGAATGATGGGGCCTTTTTGTAATTTTGCGAAAATTAGAAGTAATAGTAATATCAAAAATAAGCTCAAACAATTAATGTCAAACTCAAAAATCTCAGCGGCCGCATTTGCGGACACAAAACCTCATTATGACCTTCTTGATGGATTGAGAGGTGTCGCCGCGCTAATGGTTATATTTTATCATGTATTCGAAGCCTTTGCGACGAGTCCTATCGACCAACGATTTAATCACGGGTATTTAGCCGTTGATTTCTTTTTTATCCTATCGGGATTCGTGATTGGTTATGCCTATGATGACCGGTGGAAAACCATGACGACAAAGGATTTTATCAAACGTCGATTGATCCGTTTGCATCCGATGGTTGTCCTTGGAGCTGTTTTGGGAGTTATCGCGTTTTGTATACAAGGGTGTGAGAAGTGGGATGGTACGCAGGTCTCCATATCCATGGTGATGCTAGCTTTGCTTATCAACCTTTTTTTGATACCGGCTGTACCCGGCTCCGGGCCTGAGATCCGCGGGAATGGAGAGATGTATCCCTTGAATGGGCCTAGTTGGTCTTTGTTCTTTGAGTATATCGGGAATATTATGTATGCGTTGTTTATTCGCCGGATGTCAACGAAGGCGCTTACGGCGCTTGTCGTGTTGGCGGGAATCGGATTGGCTTCGTTCGCTATATTCAATTTTTCCGGTGCGGGCCATCTGGGTGTGGGGTGGACGATGGAAGAATACAATCTGATCGGTGGTTTCTTGCGTGTGTTATTTTCTTTCTCTATCGGATTATTAATGTCGCGCGTTTTTAAGCCCATTCCTGTCAAAGGAGCTTTTTGGATATGCAGCTTGGCGATCGTCGTTTTACTCTCCATGCCATATGTCGGTAATGGCGAGGCTTTATGGATGAACGGTATCTATGATTCCGTATGTGCGATCCTAATATTCCCTATGCTTGTTTATCTGGGGGCTTCCGGGAAAACAACCGATAAGCATTCCGCCCGTATCTGTAAATTCTTGGGAGATATCTCTTATCCTTTGTATATGGTACATTATCCACTTATATACTTGTATTTTGGGTGGGTGAAGAAGGAGAACCTTACATTTGCGGAAGCATGGCCGGAAGCGTTGGCATTAGTGATCGGAAGTATAGTATTGGCTTACATTAGTTTGAAACTTTATGACGAGCCGGTTCGCAGATATTTGACAAAGCGCTTTTTACAGGTACGTAAATAACCTGCCATAACCGTATGTGCCACCCAACACATACGGTGTATCGGTGAATAAGCGGATCAGAATGGGTATTAGTAGCGATTTGCCCATTCTAAGATTGTCGGACTTTCGACATCAACCCCGAACTCTTTGGCTTTTCTCAAGATATTATGAGCTAATTCCGGCTTTTGCTGATCGGTAGCGTATCGAAAATAGGATTCGGCCGCCCGTACGTGTGTGGCGTCAGGCATAGGATATTTCCGTTCTTCGGGTAATCCGAAATCAGAGTCGTTCAACTCTTTGCGTTCCTCCGTGTCAAGCCGGTCAGAACCTTGTTCTCTTTCTCTTTCCATCGTGATAATTTTTTAATGATCCGTTCGTTCGTCCTGTTCATAGAACGTTTCGATCGGAACAAAAACTTCTCGCTAAAAAGTGTTGGGAAAGAATTAATGTTTATTTAATGGATCTGATTCATAAGGAAAACATCGAATGGTTATTCCGGTTCGATGTAAGTGAAAGCTTAATTCATCGATCGATAGAAAAGCTATTTCACGGATAGTAGCGTAATTTATGTGCCTAATCCTGTAGTAGTTAATATTTATTATGTATCTTTGAACGATCTTTATTAGAGCCGGGTAATATGCATAAAGCTTGACTCATTTTCTTGATTTGTAGTATAAATAAATAAGAGGTCATGATATTAAAGGGTGGTTACCATAAATCTATCTTTTTGCTAACAATTTTGTTGATACTTATCTCATCCCAGTGCTTGGCTCTATCAAATAACGGACAGGCGGACTATATCCTTATTATTAATTCTTATACGGAATCCACGCCTTGGAGCCGTATTTTTACGACTCCGATCTATGAACGTATGGTAGCGGGTAATGAGGATATTGATGCCTATACGGAGCATATGGATGTGATGCTGATGAAAAATGAGAAGGACGTGGAAGATTTTACCTTATATTTATTGGACAAATATAAGAAGGCCCCTAAATTAATCATTTTGCTAGGTAATAGCTCATACGCTTTGTTAAAAGACAGGCTCAACGAGAAATGGGGTGGGGAGTTATCTTATTTGGTTTGCGTAGAGAAGGACTATCTAGCTCCCCGGGAATATTATCTTTCCAAAAAAGCTTGTCCTGAACCAGAACGACAGAACTTATCGGATATTGTCGAGACCGAGAGAGAATTGACAATTATTTATGTGCCGGAATATATCATGGAGACAGTTTCCCTTATGAAGCAAGCGAATCCGGATATGCGTCGACTTTTATTTCTTTCTGATAAGCGGTATATTAGTGCGCAAAACCAGAATTCCATACATAAAGCCATAACCAATAATTTCCCGGATGTCAAATTGGAACTGGTCACTGCCGGTGATATACAGACTGATGAATTGATAGATATTCTGCAAAATGCGGACAAACAGACAGGCATATTATATTACTCATGGATATTGTTACATACACAAGGTAATAAAGAGGTGTTAAGTTCGGATACCTACCGCATGATCAGTTCGTATACGGATCTGCCTGTCTTTACCTTGAATGATATGGATATTGTGGAGAATGGTATGGCGGGAGGATTTTTCTTCCCTGCGTCGAATATTTCCAATACCCTTATTAACACGATTAACGGACTTTTGAGAAATGAAGTATTCAATACCATTATAACTCCGTATCAGCCCCATCCAGTATTAAACTATCCGGTCTTGGTAAATAGGGGGATGTTTTCGTCAGGTTATCCTGCGGATACGATATTCTATATGAGACCTCCTACGTTTTGGGAACAATATGGCGATTATGTTAACGCAGGGATCGGTGTTCTTTTATTTATTGCTTTTGTTGTGTTCATGAGGATCCGGTCATTGAATAGGATTCGATTGTATCAGGAGAAAGAGATAATGTTTATGCGAAATTATAGCAGATTGGTCAATAGTATGCCTATTTGCTATATGAAACAACGTATCCTATTCGATGAAAAAGAGTATCCCACTGATTATGTTATTTTAGAGCTAAATCCGGCATTGGAGGCTTTATTGAAGTGTGACAAATCTTATATAGGGAAAAAAGGCTCGGAAATTCATCCGTTGCAAATGTCGCGGTATTTAAAAGTTTGTCATCTTATTTTCTCGGAAAATAAAAAAATAAATACACAATATTACTACAAGCCGACAGACTGTTACTTCAATGTTTTGATCATATCAGCGAATACCCCGGGTTGTGTGGATATTTTTATGGTTGATGTTTCGGAATTAGCGAAGACGCAGCAAGTGCTCCGCACCGTGAACCAGAAACTGTCCATGTCGTTGGACGTGGCGAATGTCACTCCTTGGAAGTGGGACTTGGTTCAGCATACGATTCTTTGTGACGTGAATAAGGCAGTGAACGTGAATTTCTCCGGACTATTTGACGAGAACCAGCTGACGGTTCCCGATACCGAGTATTTCTCCAAGATCTATAAGGAAGACCGCGAAAAGGTAAGGAAGGCTTATGAGTCACTTATCCTCGGTAAGGTGAATAAGATAAAGGAGGAATACCGGATCTATAATCCGAATAAAGGATTGCACGGGCTGGAGTGGGTGGAAGCTTGCGCCGCCGTGGAGAAAAAGGATGAGAACGGGAAACCTCTCACGTTGGTTGGTTCTTCCTTGATCATTTCCGACCGGAAAGAGGTTGAGCGAGAATTACTGGAGGCGAAAAACAAGGCGGAGGAGTCCAATCGCCTTAAATCGGCCTTCTTGGCTAATATGAGCCATGAGATACGTACGCCGCTGAATGCTATCGTAGGTTTCTCCAATATCCTTGCCGAGACAGACGTGTTGGAGGAAAAACAGGAATATGCCGAGATCATTGAGAATAATAACGCGTTGCTACTCCAATTGATAAACGATATCTTGGATTTGTCTAAGATAGAGGCTGGGACCTTGGAGTTCGTGTATTCGGACGTGGATGTCAATACCTTATTGTCCGATCTGGAACGTTCCATGAGTAAAAGGGTCGTAAATGAAAATGTCCGTCTGGTGTTTGAGCGTAAGGAGAAAGATTGTTATGTATCTATCGCTAAGAATCGGTTGATGCAAGTTATCATCAACCTTTTGACTAACGCCATTAAATTTACGGACCAAGGCTCTATAAGCTACGGTTATTCTTGCCTAAATAAAAAGATGCTGCGCTTCTATGTCTCTGATACCGGCCGGGGGATCTCCGTTGAACAACAAGAAGCGATATTTGACCGATTCGTGAAGTTGGATTCTTTCGCCCAAGGAACTGGTTTGGGACTTTCTATCTGCCGGATGATTGTCGATCATCTAGGGGGAGAGATGGGCGTTGAGTCTGAGATCGGGAAGGGTAGTACGTTTTGGTTTACCTTCCCCTACAAAGCGCCGGAGAAACCTGTGAGGGAGGATGTCATTTTTGAGAAGATAAAGGTTGAGAAAGATAAGTTGACGGTACTTATCGCTGAAGATAACGCCGGCAATTTCAAGCTTTTCGAGACTATACTGAAGAATGATTACACAATCGTACACGCTTGGAACGGAAAGGAGGCGGTGGAGCTGTTTAAGGAATATGAGCCTCATATCGTATTAATGGATATCAATATGCCGGAAATGAACGGATATGAGGCGACCAAGGAAATCCGTAAGCTCTCCGAAGTCATTCCCATCATTGCCGTTACCGCCTATGCTTTCGCGTCGGACGAGGAACAGGTCATGAATAGCGGATTCGATGCTTATGCCTCTAAGCCATTGAATGCCTCTGCCCTTAAAAAGCAAATGGTCGATCTTCTAAGGGCGAGGGTGTTTGTTATCTAAGTCTTTAACCTTTATCCGCTATACGATCTAAGAGGATCGATACATGTCTGCCGTCCATCAAGCCATGATGAGCCGTTACGGAGATAGGGAGCATCCGATGCCCGTTCTGCTCGATCAGCTTTCCGGTGGAGATGCGGGTGGCAGAATCACCTGTACGGAAAGAGGAAGCGTGTTTCATCTCCGTGAAGGCGATCCATGGAACCGGGGAGAAACGGACTAAGTCTTGCCGGTCTGATTCCCTATCTTTGCAAAGGCCGGTGAGAGCTTGCACACGTTCGATCTCTTTCTGTGCGTTTTGAAGGAACAGTTGCCTGTCCGGTGTATATTCGATGAAGCCGAAGCCGAATGTTCCGTCTTCCCGCCCGATCGTTGTTCCCACGTGGATTCGGTCAAAGCAGACAGGGATGTTGTCGATGATCCGGTACCGGAACTCTCCCACCTCATTAACGGCTGTCATAATCTTATGTAAGGAATAGAGGAAAAAAGAGGCATGATCCGCTTTCGCCTCTTTATAGATGGAGGTCACGTCTATCTGGGTGGTCAGCCCAAAGAAAGGGTCGTCCATGGAACCGAAAAACAGGAAATGCTCTTTCCGGTTCCAATGTTCTAGGTCAATAGGATGTTTCATGATTCTTTATTTGTTGCATTTACTATTTTGTGGAAAGCGATGCGTTCCGTGCCATTAGAGATGTAAATGATACCGCATTGCTTGAACCCATGCTTTTTCAATAAATTCTGCATGACGATATTATCCCGGTGCGTGTCGATACGGATATTATCGTAATGAGCGAACGCCCATTTCAAGCATTCGGTGGAGATCCCCTTCTGTTTACCGTTGGAGGCCATGCGATGGATCACGGCATAAGGCTCATCGTTCAGCCATTCGCCTTCATAGATCTTTAGGTAAGTAGGGTCGATTCCCTCGATGTAACAAAAGGTCCCCACTAACTCGCCCTGCTCATTTTCGCATACGAAACTATGGCTGGCCTTGATCTCGTTGGAGATCAATTCCTCGGAAGGATATCCATTGATCCATTGATTGCCGTTGCCATGTTCTTGCATGAATCTGCGTGCATAATCGTACATAGCCATTACCTCGGCCAGATCTTCTTGTCGTGTTTGTCTGATATTCATGATCGGTAGAAAAAGTTATCCCGCAAAAGTAGTATATTATTGTTATCTTTGCGAATCTAGTCGAAAAATATATAAACCAATTAAATCAAAATATCATGAAACCATTGAAAATCGCCACCGTGCAGTTCGAGACACGGGATAACGATAAAGTGTATAATCTTTCTGTCATCCGGGAGATGTGCCGGAAAGCGTCGGTAGAGGGAGCGGATGTAGTGGCTTTTCACGAATGCTCGGTTTGTGGATATACGTTTGCCAAGGACTTGTCTCGCGAGGAATTGTTGGCTATTGCCGAACCGATCCCCACGGGGGAGAGTACGCAAGCCTTGATCGCCATCGCCAAAGAGTTTGGTGTCACGTTGCTGGCCGGATTCTTTGAGCGGGATGGGGATCGTATCTATAAAGCGCAAGTTTGCGTGGATAGCAATGGCTTGAAGGCAAAGTACCGCAAGCTGCATCCGTTTATTAATCCGAATATCTTGCCGGGCGATCAATATGTGGTTTTTGAGATCAAGGGATGGAAATGTGGCATATTGATTTGCTACGATAATAATATCATAGAGAATGTCCGTGCCACGGCCTTATTAGGGGCGGATATCATTTTCATGCCTCACGTGACAATGTGTACCCCTTCCCCTCGCCCCGGGGCTGGTTTGATAGATCCTGTGTTGTGGGAGAACCGGGCAAACGATCCGACTTCCTTGCGACAGGAGTTCGATGGCCTGAAGGGACGTGCTTGGCTTATGAAATGGCTTCCCGCTAGGGCGTACGACAATGCGGTATATGTGGTATTCTCCAATCCGATCGGGCGTGATTATAATGAGATCAAGAACGGTTGCTCGATGATTCTGGATCCTTTCGGCGATATATTGGCGGAATGCCGTAAGCTGGGGGATGATTTCGTGATCGCTACGGCTATCCCCGAGAAATTGAGACAGGCCGGAGGATATCGTTACCGAAATGCCCGTCGTCCGGAACTTTATGCGGATATCATTGGCCAACCGCATGAATCCGATCAAAAGGTAGCATGGTTAACAGAAACAACAAATAACAAATAAATAATATGCAACAAACGACAATCTCTAAGCCGCCTCGTGTAGAGGTGGTGGATGCGCTACGTGGTTTCGCTGTCTTGGCCATCTTATTAGTGCATCATGTGGAACATTTTATCTATCCGGTCTATCCGGACCCGGCTACGCTTCCGGGATGGCTGAACGTATTGAATGAGGGTGTGTTTACGGTGGTATTTGGCTTGTTCGCCGGTAAATCGTATTCCATCTTCGCGTTGTTATTCGGCTTTACCTTTTATATACAGTATTCGAACCAGCAGGCGAAGGGGAAGGACTTCGGTTACCGTTTTCTTTGGCGGATGTTGTTGCTGACGCTCTTTGCTACGCTGAACGCCGCTTTCTATCCGGCAGGCGATGTGCTGTTGCTGTATGCGATCGTGGGCGTTGTTTTGTTTATCGTGCGTAAATGGAGCGATAAGGCTGTCTTGATAACGGCTGTTATCTTTTTATTACAGCCGGTAGAGTGGTATCATTATATCGCTAGCCTGTTTAATCCGGATTATCAATTACCTAATTTAGGGGTAGGAGCGATGTACGCTGAAATGGCGGAGCATACGAAGCGGGGCGATTTATGGAATTTCATCTGGCAGAACGTGACGTTGGGACAAAAGGCTAGTTTACTCTGGGCCGTTGGTGCCGGCCGGTATGTACAGACCTGCGGGTTGTTTATGCTGGGAATGTTGATCGGGCGCAGGAAGCTATTTATCTCCTCGGAGGAGAATTCCCGTTTTTGGATAAAGACTTTGATAATTACCGCAATTGCTTTCGGTCCTTTATACCAACTGAAAGTATTGTTGATGGATACGGCGGATAGCGCTATCGTGCGTCAGACAGCCGGGGTCGTCCTTGATATGTGGCAGAAATTCGCTTTCACGTTTGTATTGGTCGCCTCTTTCGTGTTACTGTACCAATGGGAGGGCTTTAGGCGTTTCACTTCCGTCTTGCGCTCGTATGGGAAGATGAGTTTGACGAATTACGTGTCGCAATCCTTTTTCGGTGCGTTGATCTATTTCCCGATCGGCTTGAATTTGGCTCCTTACTGCGGTTATACGGTCAGTATGTTCATCGGTATCGTCTTTTTCTTCTTGCAAGTACGCTTCTGTAAATGGTGGGCAGAAAGACATAAACATGGGCCGTTGGAAGGTATTTGGCATAAGTGGACGTGGTTAGGTTCTAAGTAGAAATATGTAAGAGAGCCTAATCTATGGCAAGGCAGAGACGAGGTTCTCTTTCCTATCATAGATTAGGCTCTCTTTGCTATCATAGATTCTACTCTATGACAGGTATATGTGCTTCTTTTTATCTTCTGCGTCGTACACTGCGCACAGGGGCGGATTTCTCTGCTTTCGGTGCTTTTACTTTAGCAGCTTTCTCTGGAGCGGCCTCCTTGGTGGAGCCTTTGTCTTTCCGGGCACTTCTCTTGGCTGCTTTCTTTGCGGCTTTGCTGTCTACCGCTACTTGAGTCGTATCCGGTTGATACCAGAGTGATTTCTCAAAGCCGGTTAATTGACCTTCGATACGAGCTTGCTCGTTCTTTAAGGAATCCGGTGTCGGGCAATACGCCTGCAATGGCAGATTCATCAAGTTTTGGGTCTTGATGATATCCCCCTCGAACATCCGGCGACGGAAATAGTCATCCATCGTAAAAGTCATGGCGTTATTCATATTAGACGTCATGATGTATGAATTGCTGATATACGGACGTATATTCTCGTAAGGAAGCCAGAACATAGGCATGGTTGTCTCTCCCATATCACCTGTAGAGGTAAGGATCGGGCAAATCGCCAATATCTTGACATCAAAAGCGGAATTATTCTGGTCGAAATACCATGCTTCTTTTACATAGTAAGACCGTACGTCGGCTGCAGGTATATCGCTTTCATTGATTACGAAAGTCGGTTCCTCACCCGCTCTCCCCGGTATCTCCTCATAAAGGATGTAGAAGCGATCCAGCAAATCCTTGAAGTTGATCAAATGGGCTTCGTCAAACTCCTCGTATCCGTCCAGATACTCATAGGCCTTGATCTTGTTCTCACCTAAAAGCTGGAAGATTACGGAGAAAAGATTCATCTGTCCGTTCATCGGGCGGGTCGGGTAATAAAGCGGAGCGTTCTGTTCTTTCATCAAGTCCACCTGCCGGTAGATAATACGCATCCAGCGAGCGTTCCCGATCTCTTGCGTCAAACGCTCGTTCATATCTTGGGCCCGTACGGTCAGTTCGGGTAAACCGGTATCTTTCTTATCGTTTCTTTCCCCACGGCTGGCTTGAGGTGAACGGCGACGCGTTTGTTGTTGCTGCGTAGCATCGTTCTCTGCTTCTTCTTGCGCGTGAAGAGGCATCGCTGTTAAAAAAGTGGCGGCCAAAGCGGCTATGTAATACAGATGTTTCATACTGCGAATCTTAATTTACGATTACTTCGATAGTCGGTATGGTACGTTCGATACCGTCCGGACCTTTTGCGACTACACGGGTGATATAAAAACGTTTACCCTTACTTAAATTGCGGATATAGTTTTTCTGACGTTGCGAGAAGTTGGTTCCTTCGGCCACTTCCGGGATAGCGTTACCCATGGAGTCGAAGAAAGTCAGCTCAAAACGTAATACCGTATATTTTACATTTAGCAAATCATCGTCGATAGCGGCCAGAATACCGTCAGCCTCTACCAAGCTACGTTTGGCGATCATACCTCCCTTGAACTTACGGACGTTACCGTTTTGATCCTTATACTCGATATAAGGTAGGGGATCGGGGAGGGCACGCACGCGGAAGGTAGTCTTTGCCATCTCTATGTTCCGGCCATCCGCCATACGAGCGTTTACCGTGATCACGGCTTCCGTTCCTACTTTAGACGGGCGGGCTTCCCAACCATCCTTGCTGCGGGTTAATGTGCCGTTCGTCATGGTAGCTGTCACATTACCGCTCGGTACACCCGGGACGGCGATACGCATCGGGTTGGCGATACCGGCATATAATACGTTCATCAATGTCGGGGCCACGGTAGCTGTCGGCTCGGTCACGAAATACTCGCTCTCGAAATCCCGGCGCATGATGCTGCCGTCGCTATTCGGCATCTCGATATAACCTTTGATCGGGAATGTCCCGGCAGCTCCGGTATTCACCGTGAAGACTCCTTTATTCTCGTAAGGTAATTCTTTTCCGTTTACATAGATCGTAGGACGTTTCGTAGAGTCTACCGCCGATAATACGATATTCGCCTTGTACTGGCTTCCTCGCATTACGATCTGGCTTTCCGGGATTACCTGCGCCGTGATCTGGTTCACACGGTAATCGCCAACGTCTACGCTATTCAATAAGTTCGATAAGACCTCACCTTCGGCGTAGCGAACGTCACTTTGCATTTTTGTTAACAGGGTAACAGCCGCCGCTACCGGCATATTCTCGAACAAGGCCTCTTCCCAAGTACGGGTATTGATCCCCGCTTTATGAGGGGGAGTCGTGCTTAGGTTCGCCTCCAATACGGCAGTCTTCGCCGAATCTTCGATAAAGCCGCCCATCCAGATACGATACTTATCAATTTCCGCTCTCAGCTTTTTACCTTCTCCGCTTACAGGAGAGAGCATTACACGGGAGGCGGCTTCCAAATCATCCTTATGCTCGATGCTGTTTACGTTGGCGTTCTCGCCATCAGCTACCTTAGCGATACGGATCTTTAAATCTTGTATATACGTATAGAGGCTATCTGAGGCTCTTTTCACCTCACGGGCCTTCAATGCCCACTCACCCACTTTCTGGGGATTCTCTTGGTAATAAGCTTCCATCTCGTCCGCTACGATCTTGTTTCGGCGGGAGGAGTTATCGATAGAGGTTCGCAAGCTACCTTCCACCAACTCAAAACCATCCAGCACCTCCGACGACACATTCAGTGCCATCATGGCGATGAACACCAGATACATCAGGTTGATCATCCGCTGACGGGGAGAATTGGGATTATTTGATATTCCTGCCATATTTCTTTACTTCATTGGGTTGTTTGTATACGGAGCCTGTTGTGGCTGTTGGTAACCATAGGGTTGCTGATATTGCTGTTGGTAACCGGGCTGTTGTGGCTGCTGATACATCGGTTGTTGAGGTTGTTGTTGCGGCTGCGCCGGTTGTTGGTAGCCCATATTCACGGTCATCGCTTGCAATAAACGACTGTATACTTGGTTCAATTCGGCCAGTTGGCGAGTCATCTTTTCCGTCTCGTTACGGAATACGGAACTATCTACCACCGATCCGTCATACATCTCACGGATACGATTCAAGCCACTATTGATGTGTTCGATAGATTCGATCTGCGAACTGATACTCTTCAACTGGATCTCATAGATGGTATTCAATCCGGATACATTACGGTTCAATTGTTCCATCTGGTGTACGTAACCACGGGAGTTTTGGTTGATGCCATCGGAATTATCCGTGATACTCTTATAAGAGTTCAACAGTGTATCGGATACGTTCGTAAGCGAATTAGTCACTTGGCTGAAACGCTCCATGTTCTCAGACATGCCAGATAATTGCTCCAGATATTTTTGGGTAGCTTCCGTCAATTCCGCCATCTTGGAAATTTGCTCGGCCGCTCCGCTTAATTTCTTGATGCTCTCGGATAAGTTCTTGGTATCTTCTTCCGTCACGTCCAGATTACCTGCGATATTCAAGGAACCACCTCTTTGCGCGTTCGCCTTAGACGCTACCGAACCGATATTTATTCCCCCGGCTATCTCATCGTCTTCTACATTATCCGTAGAATTGATCATGGTTGAGATCGGCGTACCGGTGAAATCCGGACGATCCATCGGGTTCTTTGATTTCAATACGGGGAAAACATCTTCCCAATGATATTCCTTGTTCGGATGCTCGAACGCCGAGATAAAGAATACGATAGACTCGGTGATCATCGCCACGAACAAGATTTGGTTAGCGTATGGTATATGTAATAACTTAAATAACGCACCGAGGATTACGATGGACGCACCCCAACTATACAGGAAGTTCAATACTCGTTTTCCTCTTTCGCTGGAGAGGAACATCTCCAGTCTGTTTTTATATCTTCTATATTTTCCCATCGTCGTATTATTGTCTTAAATGATTCAAAACTTTAAATTTATAATTCCCGCTTATTTCTTTCCCTTGGAGCGAGAGAATCCTATTTGGGTACGTGCGCAACGGAAACCGATGTAAGAACGGCTCTCGTTCTGGAACTCGAAAGTACGCATGTCCGAACGGATAAATTGTGAGACATCTTTCCAAGAACCTCCTCGCACTACTTTCTTTTTCATGGCGTAGGGATCGTTCTTGGCGGCGTTGTAACGCAGATCCGGGTTCATGTCGCTCATTTGGCTCGGGCCAGACTCGGAGTAAGACGTTGAGGTCCATTCCGCCACGTTTCCTGCCATATCGTATAACCCGAACTCATTCGGGGCGAAAGAGCCTACACGAGACGTAATCAAATGGCCATCCTCCGTATAATTACCTTTACCCGGCTTGAAGTTACCTAAGAAACAGCCTTTGCTGTCTTGAAGCTCGTCGGTAGACCAAGGGTACTTATTCTCGTTCTTACCTGTACGGGCGGCATATTCCCATTCTCCTTCGGACGGAAGACGGAATGGCTCTACCAATTGTCCCGGTGGCAAGCTCAAGGATTCTTTGTATAAATTCGTACGCCATACGCAGAAGGCAGTCGCTTGTTCCCAAGAAACACCGACTACGGGATAATCATCGTAACCCGGATGAGAGAAATACATACGGGTATATGGCTCGTTGTACGCATTCTTGAAATCGTTCACCCAGCAATTCTCGTCTGGGTAGATATTGACGATACGGGTATTCAAGAAATCCCATTCGCTGCTTAACGGGCGGGTGATCGTCTCGTTGATTACACGTCCTTCATCATCGATGTAAGCGGTGTCCTTGGAGATCATGACTACCTCGTTCGGATCTACCTGAATATCCGTATTACGAACCCGGTCCGCCGGGTTCAACTGATTCTTGCGGAGGGCGGCGGCGGTATAGTCGTACCACTCGTATTTATAGATCATTTGTTTAGGGTCCAAACCTTTCTCTCCGGTAACGGGATTCGTGTAATAGACACTTTCTATCGCACGTTGCTCATCCTCGTTCGCCCGTCTCCAAGGAATCGGACGGTTCCAGTCCAAATGCGGAGTGACAGGTTCCCCGTAACGGTCTTCCGTGATCTTGAACAGATCGTTGCCTCCATAAGCCGGGTCCGCCAAGCGTTCACGGATAATAGAGTCTCTCACATAATAAACGAACTGGCGATATTTGGCGTTCGTTACCTCTGTCTGATCCATCCAGAACGCATCGAAAGAGACCCCTTTCGTCTCCGGCATGATTCCCCACAAGGAATCCTTGTCGGCGGGACCCATCTCGAACGAACCTCTTTTAACCAAGACCATTCCATACGGCGCAGGTTCATTGAACGCTACCGATCTGACACCTGTCACCTCACCGCCGGCACTCCGGAGAGATTTACCGCAGGAGGTAAGCAAGGCTACCGTTACAAGTACTAATAATACTTTTTTCATATACTATAATATACGTACACTTTTATGTCTATTTTTCCCTGTCTTCGTCTTGTTCAGCTTTAAGGCATACTTGACACATAGCTCGTGGCTACCGCTACTTGCCCGGCCTAGGGCCGTGGTCGGGAAATCAAAGGCGTAACCCGCATGGAAACGACCTAGCTTTACGCCGAACATGATGCCCACCGATTCATTCACCCGATAGGAAAAACCACCATTAAACATCTTATTATATTCCAGCCTAGCGGTAATATCCGCATGAAAACTTTGCATGTCTGTCAGCAAGAACACCGAGGGCTGTAATTCTATCAACGGATTCTTTAATTGAATATTGTATCCACCCATTAAATTAAGTGAACGACCTATATAGGTATAGGCGTTCTCGTCCAGTTGAAGCTCCGGTTGGGTGATATGCGTCATGCCAAACCCGGCGTAAAACCGTTTATGGGTATAGTAAATACCGAAGTTCATATCCAACCCCATGCCGCTGACCTGCTCTACAGGAATGGCGGCGTCGGTCTCTTGATGGTATTCGGACTCAACCTTTATCACCTTGGTTCCGTCGAACGACTGGTTGACTAAGCCGATTTGCAGACCGCCGCTCAAGACTCCCCCGAATAATTTATACTTATAGGCGTATTGCGCCCCTACATGCGTATTCTGGAAAAGCCCGATCGCCTCGGTAAATACAACCAATCCGACACCATGATTCGTCTTGCCTAAAGCGAGTGGCATATCCGCGGTAATGAAGAACGACTTGGGTGCCCCATGTACGCCGATCATTTCCAAGCGGGCGAGAGCCAATATATTCAAGTCCTCCGTAGCTCCGGCCACGGCCGGGTTATAATACGGTTTCGCCATGAAGTATTGACTTAAGCGTGCGTCATATTGCGCCCGTACGATTCCCGCACAAGTACACAAAAGGATCAAGATCGAAAGAAGACGTCTTCTCATTTAAACATTCACTTCACGTTGTAACTACAAACGCAGCAAATCCGGATAAATTGTATTTTCACAAAAAAACAACGAGGCAGGGGAGCTCGATCGTCCGCCACCTCGTTCTTCTATTTCTTAATTTTCAATTTTCAATTCTCAATTGAACTAGTATTCTTCCTCGTTGAAGAAGAAGTCTTCTTTACTTGGATAATCCGGCCAGATGTCTTCCATGCATTCGTAAATCTCGCCTTCATCTTCCATTTCCTGCAAATTCTCAATCACTTCTAATGGCGCACCAGAACGTTGTGCATAGTCAATAAGTTCATCCTTAGTCGCAGGCCAGGGTGCGTCTTCCAATTTTGAAGCTAACTCTAATGTCCAATACATAGCTGTCAAGTATTAATAACCGCCGAAGCGATTTGGTTCTCTATTTTTCCGCGAAAATATGACTTTATTTATTATACGCAAGTATAATCCCAAATAATTTCTTTACCGTTATTATTTATGCATTCTTTTCGTGCCAGAACGAAGAAATAATCCGATAAACGGTTCATAAATATCAATACAGGCTCCTCAACGGGGCAATTCTCGGCCAAGCGATAGATTTGTCGCTCGGCACGACGGCAAACGGTGCGGCAAACGTGTGCGAGGGCGGCCGAGCGGCATCCTCCCGGTAGGATGAACGCGTGCATTTTCGGCAGCTCGTTATCCAGACGGTCTATCTCCCGCTCGATACGCTCGATGCTCTCGGGCGTTACCTTGCTCTCGATTTTCAATTCCGTGGTCGCTTGATCCGTGGCTAGGTAAGAACCGATCGTGAATAGCTTATGCTGGATGAATGATAAGAAATCAGTATCTTTCTCATCATTCAAGGCCGTGATTAATAATCCGATAAAGGAGTTCAGCTCATCTACGGTGCCATAGCTCTCGATCCGATCGTGCGCTTTCGACACGCGTTGTCCACCTACCAGTGAAGTGGTTCCTTTATCGCCTGTTCTGGTATAGATAATACTCTTCTTCATATCTGACTTGTTTTGAATCCTAAAAATAAACAATATAATCTCGTTTGTGCAATTTCTTGTTGAATAAGACAATCCCTAGCGAGTAAAGATCTAAGGTGACCGTCACTTCCGGACATGCGCAGATCTCTTCCCAAAGTTCACGCATCTTACGGCTCGCCTTGATTCCCTCAAAAACGAATACCGTATCGTTGTGCGCGTATTTCATACATTCATTAAACAGCCAGAGGTTGTTATGTTGTTCATATAAAGTGTTGAAAAAAACAAAATCTAAGCTATTTATGTCATTTAAGGCTTGGGGAAGCAAGTCCTTATAATTACCGATACGCAAATCGACGGGATTACGTCCCTCTTTAGCGAATGCTTGACGGGCAATCGTGGCGAATTCCGGTACATTTTCCAAGGCGATACATTTCAATCCCGTGGCATAGGAGGTTAGATATAAGGTAGACAACCCCATCGTGGTTCCTATCTGGAGGATATTCTTGGACTTGAAATAGTTTGCCAAACGGAATAATAAGGCGCCATGCTTGGGCCGGATGGATTCCCGTTTTACGATCTCGCTGATGGAACGGGTCTTTCGTTTCCCTTTGTTCTGCCGGTCTGGATAGGTGATCTCTCCTTCCTTGAATAATAACTGCTTACGTAAAAGCTCTATATCATAGAAACTATAATAAGAGCATTTTTCCTCGATGACCTTCGTGATGAGGTTAAAAACGAAAGGCGAATGTACTCCGAATCCTTTACGGTAACGGATGCTGCGGTACAAGAGCGATCCTTTTCGTAATGTATTAACCTTTGGTAGTATTTGCATTTCTTTTTGTCATTGGGCAATGAGACCTTGCCATTTACCGCGAACTTACATAAAAAAACGCAATTAGCATAAGCCTCTAGTCATTAAACGGGGTTATAATGACTTGTGCCATGCGGATGGCACACCCGTGCCATAACGGTGGCACCAGCGTGCCATCGCAGTGGCACAGTCGTGCCATAGGCGTGGCATTGGCCTTTATCCTAGAAACTGGCTTTCTCCGGCTCGGGGCGGATATAGGTTAATATCTGTCCGCTTAACTGAAGCAGCGAGATCTCACAGATCTTGGTGGAGTATTCCGCCACGGAAAGACGCTCCTCCGCTTCCAGCAGACTGTTTTGTGCCTCACGCAATTCGATACCAGACAACTCGCCGAGTTTATAGCGGTCGATGGCAATCCGGTAGTTCTCTTGGGCGGCTACGAGGTTCTCTTTCTCTAGGCTCCATAGGTCGAGGTTGTTTTTATAGGCCATCCAGAAGTTGCTCATGTCCGCACGCAGGGCAAGTTCCAGTTCTTGGATGCGCAATTGCTGGTTCTCGATTTGGATGCGGGCGTTGCGTTGCTCACGTTTCCGGTTGAAACCGTCGAAGAGGCTCATACCGATGGTCACGCCGTAATTAAGCCCCAGCCGTTGTTGGAGGTCGTAATTGCCTACTTCCGTCCAGTTTGCCGTGTAGCCGTAGCCTGCGTTTAGCTTGACATAGGGATAATAGCGGCTTTTTACCTTTTTATAATCAAGCTGAGACAACGTCTGGTTCTTTTGGGCGATCAGGAGCGAGGCGTTGGCTTCGAGGGTATTCTTCCATAGATCTACCTCGTCGAGGAACGGGTTCGGGTAGATCAAGGAGTCCTTGATCTGGATTTCCTCCTCCACATTATTTAATGCCATTAACTCGTTCAGGCGGATACGGGAGGTATGCACGACCTCCAATTGGTTTAATACCTTGGAGCTATCCGAGTTGAAGTCCACTTGAGCCTGTTGCAAGTCCAGACGGGACATGGAGCCGATATAATACCGTTCTTCCACGATCCGTAAACGCTCCTTGGAAAGATCCAAGGTGGAACGGAGGTTACGCAAACGGATTTTCTGCCGGATCAGGTTGTAGTACTCGCTGGAAAGGTTGGCTACGAAATCCTCGATGGTCATGCGGGTGTTCAATTCCCCCATTCGCTGTAATTCTTTCAAGCGAGAGTATTCGGCTTGGATACCGAAACCGTCGAAAACCGTCCAGTTAACGTTTAGTCCGACGTTGCCCGTCTCGCTGTTTATACCATTCGCCTTCTCGATCGATCCGTCTTGCAGGCTGTTACGGTTGTTATTGATATTTCCGCTGAATCCACCGCTCATATCTACGGTAGGCAGATAACCGGCGTTTCCCGGGGTGGCGTTATTGTCGCTGATCTGTTGCTCGTTACGAATGATACGGATGGAGTAGTTCTGCTCTAATCCGGTTTCGATACACCGTTTCAGATCGAATAGTTGCTGCGCCTCCGCCATAAAGAGGGAAGAGAAGGCCAATAGTAATGTATATAGGTACTTATTCATGTGTTTATTTATTATTCAGTAATGTTCTTTTTTCGGTTGGTGGATATAAACGAATACATGGCCGGTACGATAAACAGGGTCAAGAAGGTCGATACCAACATTCCGCCTACTACCGCTACACCCATGGCGATACGCCCTTGGGCACCCTCGCCCGTAGCGTATACCAATGGCACCAAACCGAGGATGGTGGATACGCTAGTCATCAAGATCGGGCGCAGACGCTGGGTCGCGGACGAGCGGATCGCTTCCGGCAAACTAAGTCCCGACTCTTGCCGCTGATTGGCGAACTCTACGATCAAGATACCGTTCTTCGCCACCAAACCAATCAACATAATGATACCGATCTGGCTGAATATATTCATCGTGATACCCGAATAGCTCATGAACATCAGCGCACCGGCGATAGCCAAAGGTACGGTGAACATCACTACCAACGGATCCTTGAAACTCTCGAACTGGGCGGCCAACACCAAATAAATCATCAGCAAGGCCAAGATCATGGCGAACATCAAACTGGAAGAACTCTCACGGAACTCTTTCGACTCGCCGGAAAGAGCGGTGCGGAAGCTACCATCCAGCACCTCCGAGGCGATACGGTCCATCTCGTCCAGACCATCGCCGATCGTGTATCCTTTATTCAATCCACTGGAAACCGTCGCTGATACGAAACGGTTATAGCGATACAATTGGGGCGGCGCCACGTTTTCCGTAACCTTAACCAAGTTATCCAACTGGATCATTTCCCCATTGTTACTACGTACATAGATCGATTTTAAATCGACAGGGGTATTTCGTTGCTGGCGGTTGATCTCGCCCAATATCTGGTATTGCTTACCATTCATATAGAAGTAGCCCATACGCTGTCCGCTCAACGCATATTGCAAGGTCTGGGCGATGTTGCGGGTGCTGACGCCCAATAAGGAAGCCTTATCCCGGTCGATCTCGATACGTGCCTCCGGCTTGGTGAAGCGCAAGTTCACGTCCGCCATCTGGAAGACCGGGCTCTCGTTCACCTTTTGCATAAACGTGGGCAGGAACTCTTGCAGTTTATCCAAGGTCGGGGCCTGCAATACGTATTGGATAGGCATACCGCCCCGGCGTCCGCCGAAGGTGGATTGCTGTTGTACGAAGGCGCGGGCCAAGGTCTCTTTGCGGACTTCTTTCGACAAGGTCTCGGCGATCTCCATTTGCGAGCGTTCCCGTTCCTTGATATCGCTTAATATGAGGTTTAGCGAACCTCCTCCTTCCCACGAGCGGGTCATGATGGATTGCTTCTCGGGAGCGATGGAGTCGGCTATTTGCTCGATACGGTCCGCGTAGTCGCGGATAAACTCGAAGGTAGCCCCTTCCGGCCCGCGCATATTCACGGAGATCATGGAACGGTCCTCCAAAGGCGATAACTCGGAACGAATGTTCTTCCAGAAGTACCCGATCGATCCGAAAAGAAGGATAACGATAGGGATCGACCATATCTTATGGTTCAAGAATGCGTTCAACGACTTGGCGTAGATCGTGTTCAATCCCTCGAAGAACGGCTCGGTCTTCCGATAGAACCAGTTTTTCTTCTCTCTCCTCTTCAATAGCTTGGTAGCCAACATCGGTGTAAACGTAAGGGCCACGAACGAGGAGATAGCGACCGAACCGGCGATCACGATACTGAACTCCTTGAATAAGCGCCCCGTCATACCTTCCATAAACACGATCGGCAAGAATACGGAGATCAGGGTGATCGTGGTAGATACCACGGCGAAGAAGATCTCTTTCGATCCTTCGATACCCGCCTCTTTCGGTGACATGCCTTGCTCGATACGTACATATATATTCTCCGCCACCACGATCGCGTCGTCTACCACCAGACCGACCGAGAGCACGACCGCCAACATCGTCAATACGTTGACGGAGAATCCGGAGATATACATCACGAAGAAAGCTCCTACCAACGATACGGGGATAACGACGACAGGAACCAGCGTGACCCGCCAGTCGCGGAGGAACAAGAAGATAATCAATACGACCAAGAGGAAAGCCTCGTAGATCGTCTGTTGTACCTCGCCGATAGAGGCCCGGATAAAGCGGGTGTTGTCATACATCATCTCGATCGTGACATCTTCCGGCAGGTCTTTTTGTAATTGCTCGATACGCTTGTAGGCTTCGTCGGCGATCTCGATATGGTTGGCTCCCGGTTGGGGGATGATAACGGTCATAACCATTGGCTCGCCGTTCTTCTTCAGTAAGCTCCGCAAGTCCTCGGGAGCTACCTCCGCACGTCCGACATCACTGAAGCGTACGATATTGTTGTTGTCTTCCTTGATGATTAAATCGTTGAACTCCTTGGCGGTATGCATCAATCCTAAGGTACGTATGGATAAGGAGATCGTATTTCCCTCGATACTACCGGAAGGAAGCTCCACGTTCTCGTTATCGACGGCGTTTTTCACGTCCATCGGGGTCACTCCGTAACCCGCCATCTTGATTGGGTCCAGCCATAGACGCATGGAATACCGTTTTTGTCCCCAGATATCCACGCCACTCACGTTCTCGATGGTCTGCAAACGCTCTTTCACCGTTAGCTCGGCGATCTCGCTCAACTCCATCAACGAGCGTTTGTTGCTTCGGATGGCGATCTGCATGATCGGGGAGGCATCGGCATCCGCTTTCGATACCGTAGGCGGGTCGCAGTCGCGGGGAAGGTAGCGTTGGGCACGAGATACTTTATCACGTACATCGTTCGCCGCCGTTTCCATATCCACGGACAACTCAAACTCTACCGTGATGCGGCTGCTGCCTTGGCTACTCACGCTACTCAATGAACGGATACCCGGGATACCGTTGATATTCTGTTCTAACGGCTCGGTGATCTGGTTCATGATCACGTCGGCGTTCGCTCCGGGATAAGATACGTTGACCGAGATAATCGGCTGGTCTACGCTCGGGAACTCCCGGACGCCAAGGAACCGGTAACCGATAAAGCCGAACAGGAGGATGACCAGCATCATCACTGTCGAGAGTACGGGCCGGTTTATACTGGTTTCTGAAATATTTGCCATCGTTCTTCTCCTTATTCAGTCAAGTTATCAATAGGAACTTTCATGCCGGTACGTAACTGCATCACGCCGGACGTGATCAGCGTATCGCCCACATTCAACCCTTGCAATACCTGTACACGGCTCTCGGTTCGTATACCGATCGTGATCTCTTGAGGCTCGGCCACGCCGTTCTTATATAAGTAAACGATGTCTTTTCCCATCTCGGGGATAACGGCCTCGCTGGGGATGGCTAAAGCGTCCTTGATCTCCCGCTTGCTGATCTCGACGGAGGTATAACGGCCGGGTAAGATATTCTCGCCCGGATTCGGGTAAGTGGCACGTACTTTCAAGGTACGGGTCGCCATGTCGACCTTGCTTTCCACGGCGTAAACGGTCGCCTTATAGTTCTGCATCATACCGTTTTTCTCCATGCGGAACAGGATCGGGGTTCCGTCTTGTACCTCGGCCGCGTAGCTCTCGGGAATGGAGAACTCGATTTTCAACGGGGATATCTTGGTCAACTTCGCGATTACGGAAGAGGAGGAAGTAACGTACGCGCCCTCACTCACGGAGCGAAGTCCGATGATCCCGTCGAAAGGAGCCCGAAGCTCTGTCTGGGCGATATTCGCTTTGACTAGCTCGATATCCGCCATTAGCTTCTCATATTCGGTGGCTACTTGCTCGTAGGCTTCTTGGCTGACGGCGTCTTTCTCCAGCAAGGTGCGTTGGCGATAGACACGATCCTTGGCTAAAGGAACTTGGGCTTCCAGCTTCTTTAGCTGGGCTTGCAGCGGCTTGTCATTGATTTTAGCCAACAGATCGCCCGCCTTTACGTGGCTACCTTCCGTGAAATAGATGGCTACCACCTTACCGGAAGACTCGAAAGCCAAATCCACCTCTTCGTCCGGAAGGGTACTTCCGGTACTCATGATCTTATCGGTTAATGATTGGTATTTCAATACCTCGGCGTTGATGTTAAGTGTCTGGTTTCGCAGGCTCGTGCCCGATGTGGGTACGACGGAAGCGGCATCTTGGGATGCCTTGAACTTGTTTTTCAATTGAGGGTAAGCGATCATTCCCGCTATCATTAATAAGATAGCCGCCGTAACTCCCCATTTCGCTCTCTTTGTCATCATGTTCTCGTATGGTATTTACTGATAATTTACACTCGTTACTCCAAAATATATAACTAAACGCAAGTTTAGACTCTCCTTTCGTAAAAAGGTTTAATCAAAGATATTATTTTTTTGAGAGATGAATCCCCGATTGGGAAGAACGGGAAAAATAAGGGAATTAAAACGAATCTAGGGAGGAAGTCTGATCGGTTTGTGGTAGAAGAAATGAGTGTCTCCTGTCGTATAGATCTTTTCACCTATGTGAAAAGAACGTTTCACAGCCGTGATCCGATCGTTTCACATGGGTGAAAAGATCAGATCACACTTGTGAAACGATCTGTTATAGCTTATGTATGACTTTCATTAACTGCTCGCCCAAGCCAATTGTATAGCCTTGAGAGACAAATACGACACGATTGAACGTATCGGCGATCAAGAAGATCGGCAAGGTATTGGCGTTTTGCAATTTCATCGCTGTAGCCATCTCCTTTTGGATCGCCCCGTCGATATCCAGACCGTATGTGATCGTGCCCGGTAAATCGCCGAACTCTTTCGGATCGAAGTTCTTATAGCCTTTCTCGTCCGGGAAGAGAAGCACGATGCCTCGTCCCCAATCCTCCAGTTCCTTCTTCACGGCGGCGATATCACGCATCGCATGGTTTGTCGGTTCTTGGCGGGAGCCTAGAAGCGCTACGATATAGTAGCCACGTCCGGTAGTAGCTAGCAAGCTAGTTTCCTCGCCGTTGTCCGCACGTTTGAATTTATTCTCGGAGTTGAAATTACCGATCACCTGTATCTCGTCCTTGCTTTCGCGCATCTCCAATTGGATCGGGGTGGTCTTGTCTGCCTCCACATTGAAAAACTCGATCTCGGCCAATACGCTACCGTTTGCCATACGAGTACCGGTCACTAACATATAATTACCTTCATCCATGGATAACGGTTTCTTCAGTAATCCGCTCCAAGTATCTCCCAAGCCCATATCCACATTACCGCCTCTCTCGAAATTCAAGGTCTGTAAAGTACCGTTCGGCAAAACCTTGGCGATCGTGAAGTGACTGTAATATTTCGGGTCTTGCAGCGCCTTGATTGGTTGGTAAGAAGCGATTACCTTGCCTTGTTTAGCGGTCGTCTGTACGGCAGCCTCGAAATCGACGTCTACCCAAGCGTTGTCCTTGAAGTACTGGATCTTGCGGGCTACCGGCTCGATACGTGCCGGAATACCTAAGCTACGAGCCACGGCCACGAAGAAGATATTACGGGAGCCCTTATCAGCGATGCGGGATTTCCATACACCCATCGGCATGATCGGAATACGTTGTGCGTTTAGCGCGTCGTTAATGGAGACGTTATTCTTCACCCAATCCACCAATGCCTGTGGATTCTCTACGGCTTGTTTCGCAAGGGAAGGCTCAATGTTTGCAGCGAAGAAACTCTTATAAGGAGTCAGGAACTCATTGGCCACACGAGGATTCATGATATATTCATTGAACCATTCGCTTTGAACGGCCGGCGTATTGTTTAAATGGTCCGCGAAGACAGACGCAGGTGTATCACGTAGATCCTTAGCGGATACGACATCCAATAAAGCCATCGCTTGCGCACGCTTCTCGGCGGGAGTCTCCCGTAAGAACTTCTCGATCTCCATCCAGTTACCACGGCTACCGATCATGAAATCCTCCGTCTTCATCGGGTCGATACCCAATTCTTTCGCTAAAGCCTCTGCTTTCTCTTCCGTATAGAAAGTAGCTACATATTTATTACGGATAGCGTCTTCTTCCAATAAACGTTTGGCGTTCGCCTCCTTTTGCTCCGGTGTAACTTCTGCGGGGATAGAGCCGTCTACCGGTGGTACGATATCTAGGGCGATCGTCTCCACATCTCCCGGTTTCTTATTCAAGGCGATCGTAACCTCTCCGTCCTTGCCGAAAGAGACCTTGCTGTAGCCGAACTTGCCATCTTTGCTGGCCCATACCAGCATATCCCCTTTTCCGGCGGATAATGAGCATTTGCCATCTGCGTCCGTCTTCTTGCGGGCTACACTGTTAAACTCGGCATAGTTATAAATCTTGAATTCTACCAAAGCGTCCTTTACCGGCTTGCCATTGGCATCCGTAACCGTGATAACAGCTTTAGCCGAAGGTGCGTAATTATCGATCACGTTGATCTCGGTATACCCATCGGTACGTTCCATGACATCCTCCGGGCCATTGTATTTACCGAATACTTTCGTATGCATCAACATACCCCGGTAAGCAGGGCCGTTGAACCAACCCAGATTCAATACCGGTTCGGGCTCGCAAGCGCCGAAGAAATACCATTTACCATTCACCCAAGCTTCTACCCATGCGTGGTTATCATCCGTATGCGCCCAGCGAGGTGTATATACCTGACGTGCGGGGATACCCACGGAACGTAAAGCGGCTACCGTGAAGGTAGACTCCTCGCCGCAACGACCGTAGGCGGTCTTCACGGATGCCAAAGGGGAACTTGTGCGCCCATCGGAAGGAGTATAGATAACCTTCTCATGACACCAGTGATTCACTTCCAGTACGGCGTCGTACAACGAGAGACCCTTCACCCGGTCTTTCAACTCATCAAAGAAAACCATGCGGCTTTCATCCAGATTCTCATTGTTGATTCGTACCGGCAATACGAAATGGCGGAAGATATCCTCTGGGATGCTATCGCCCCAAGGCATCTCATTCCGTGCTTGGAAAGAGGAACGGATGTTTTTCAAATAGAAATCGCCACTATAGTCCGTGATGTCTCCAATCGGCATATAGGCGTACATGAAGGTTAACGCCTCCCTCTCTTCGGGAGTCATTTGATCGTTAAATACTGCGAAAAGGTTTCCGTTAGGCAGAGCGGCCTGTTTCGCTTGGAAATCGTTCTCAACCTCAGCTCGGTAAGCGGCGTCGGTAATAAAATGTTGTTGGTTGTTACAGCTCGTCCATACGAGTAATGTGAACAACAGCGCAAATAGATGTTTTTTGTTCATAAAGCGGATATGTATGTTTGCCAAAAGTAATGATTCTATGCGAGATAGAAAAATTCTCGAACAATTTGTAAGAAAGATTTGTTTTTCTATAGAAAGAATAAATCTGGTCTTCCTGTAAATTTGGGACCGGATTTCTTCTTTTTGTGTGATTATAATTGCAAAAAGTTTACGAACTTTGTGACAAAGTATCAAATCACTAATCATAAAACCCGTTTTGCGTATGTTTCAAAATCCTGAGCAAGTGCTATTAATAGCCTCGGTGATCCTGTTTTTTAGTATATTCGCAGGTAAGGCCGGTTATCGTTTCGGCTTACCCGCTTTGTTGTTGTTCCTTGGTGTGGGAATGTTGTTTGGCAGCGATGGTCTGGGCATCCAGTTCAGCGATCCGAATGTAGCCCAGTTTATCGGCATGTTGGCGTTGAGTATCATCTTGTTCTCGGGTGGTATGGACACGAAAGTTGCGGAGGTCAAACCTATCGCCTCGCAAGGTGTGGTATTGGCTACGCTCGGGGTGTTGGCTACGACCTTTATCACGGGCGGGTTTATCTATTGGTTATTTGGTTTATTTGGCAAATATGTTACGTTGACTTTCCCGGAATCTTTATTGCTGGCGGCGGTCATGTCCTCTACGGACTCAGCCTCGGTTTTCTCCATCTTGCGCAGTAAAGGGGTTTATTTGAAAGAGCGTCTGCGTCCTACCTTGGAGCTGGAGAGTGGTAGTAATGACCCGATGGCTTATATGCTTACCTTGCTTCTGATCGCTTACATACAAAGCGGAGGTATGAATATTTGGGAGGCCGGGCTATCCTTGGTCATTCAATTATCGGTGGGAGCTATCGCCGGTTTCTTATTGGGGAGACTGGCTGTGTTGATTATCAATAAGATCGATATAGATAACGAGTCTTTGTATCCGATCCTTTTATTGGCTACGGCTTTCTTCACCTTCGCCGCTACGACCTTATGTAAGGGTAATGGCTATTTAGCGGTTTATATCGCTGGTTTGGTGGTTGGTAACGCTAAGATTGTTCACAAGAAAAGTATGGGGACGTTCTTTGACGGTTTCGCTTGGTTGTGGCAGATCGTGATGTTCCTTACGTTAGGCTTGCTAGTGAACCCGCATGAGTTATTACCGGTGACGGGTGTAGGTGTTATGGTGGGAGTCTTTATGATCTTGATCGCCCGTCCGATTAGCGTGTTCCTTTGCTTGATACCTTATAAGAATTTCTCCTTCAAAGGTAAACTGTATATCTCATGGGTGGGATTACGCGGGGCGGTTCCTATTATTTTCGCTACTTACCCGATGATCGCCGGGATCGAGCATGCCGGTATGTTCTTTAATATCGTATTTTTTATCACGATTCTTTCTTTGCTGATTCAAGGAACCACGGTTACCCAAGCCGCTAAATGGCTGGATATGGTGGATGAGCCGGAACGAAAGGATGAGTTTGGCATCGAGCTTCCCGAGGAGATCAAGAGCGCTATGAGCGAGATCGATATTACCCCGGCGGTATTATCCCATGGAAATAAATTGATGCAGCTGACTTTACCCGATCATACCTTGGCGGTAATGGTGAAACGGGAAGGCCGCTATTTCATCCCGAAAGGAAATACGGAATTAAAGGAGAACGACAAGTTGTTAATGATCTCCGATAATGACGAGGCGCTTTTGCAGGCGTATGATTCCTTGGGGGTGAAGGATTATACGATGAAGAAGAATTGAAATAATGTGCCAATGGGGGAATGTGCCAATATGCCAATGCAGATCTATTTGTGTAGAATAAGCATTGGCATATTGGTACATTATTTTTACCGTACCGGAAATTCAGTTATACGTAAAGTGGTACAGCCATAAGGGATTAACTCGATGCTTTCTTCGTCGCCCATATCATTGCCTTGCTGGGTAAAATACGAGATAGAACCAGAGGAACCTCTATATAAAGACCACCCATTAAGACGTTTGCCTTTCGCCTTGATTGTAATCGGGGCATTCTCTATGTTCCAAGGATAGTCGGTAGTCACTTTCGTTTTCTCTACGACAAAGTTGTCGTTGATTTGGTCTGGTTCCAAGGATTTATGTGTAAGCGCATAGTTCCAAGGAGAATCTGAAGTCACTTGATAATACCAGTTACCGTATTGAGCCGCCTTCTCTCCTTCAAATGTCTTCTTCTCCCATTTCTCGTTCATCTTCAAGGCATAAACCAATGGCCCCCGTTCGATTACCGCACTGCCTCCGTACCAACGGCTGGCCGCTACTTGCATTGGGAGTTCAACGGTTAGGACATCACCTTGTTTCCATTCCCGGTTGATACGGGCGATCTCCCCGGGATATGCATCCACGACGACATTCTCTCCGTTCAGTTTGATCACCGGCTGATTACACCATGCTGGGATGCGAATATGGAAAGGGAAGAAGGCTCTCTTTATTTTTTTATCCTCGAAAGCGAATTTAAAATGCAGAGTCTCGTCAAACGGATAAGCGGTCTCTTCCTCGATTTGCACGGTCACTCCGTTGGCTACCTTAGCTTTGACACTCGAAGGTGCGTATACAAGAGCGGCTATACCATTATCCGCCGTAGCGTACCAAAGGTTTTGAACTAATTTAGGCCAGCCTTGATGTAAGTTTGAGGTACAACAAGGATAACCCGTAAGTTCTCCGAATAAGATATCCGTATCATCGTGTGGCGTGGAGAAATTACGCCACTCACGAGTAACGGCTACTTGGTTGGTTTGCTGATAATATTGACGGGCAGAGTAATCATCTGTCACTTGAGTCGGCAATGCGTTGTAGGCCACTCGCTCCAGATAATCGGCCCATTGAACATCCCCTGTAATTTCCAGCATCTCTTCCAATGAGAACATCATCTCCACGGCGGTACATAATTCGGAACCGGTAGTCGGCTCACCGAAACGAAGTAGTTCGTCGCCACCCCAAAGCCCGGTCGGGAGACCGATCGTATTATGTATATCCTTTACCGCTTTCTTAACGGCGCATATCTGTTTCGGATCTTGATTCTGTTGATAATAAACAACCGGTTCCTTGAAGCCTTGCGCCAGATTGACACAGTGCAAACTGAGTTGGCGGGATAGATGATCTTGATTTAAGAAGATATCCGTCCAGTTAAACGTCTGTTTGTGAATCAACTCTCCTAAATCCAATAAGAACTTGTCGCCTGTGATATTATATAGCCAATAGACGACCATTAAATTATCACCCCCTCTTTGCTCTCCCCAAAAGGTCCATTTACCTAGTGGGTTTTGAGGCAACTCGGCTAATTGGTATTTAAAATATCGAGTAAAGAAATCAATGACCCGTGTATCGCCTGTGGCTGAGTAATATTGTTGCATTACTTTCATCATCACCATCTTAGGCCACCAATCCCGGGAATTGTCCCGTTGTAATCCCGGTTCGTAACTCCGGTCTGTATCCGGTCCGAAATAGCCGTTGGGCTTTTGGGAAGCCAAGGTCCATTCGACCCATGGCTTTACCTTATCGATAAGCGCTTGATCATTGAGTATATAGGCTAGTGGAAGAAGACCGTCTATCCAATAAGGGCCACGTTCCCATACGTCACCATCACCACCTAGCCAACCATTACGAGGGCCCATGACTTTCTCGTATACTTGATCCAAGTTTCCAGTCATGCCGTTCTTCATCCGTACTAATTGCTCCTGCATCCAGCCGGTAGGCCGGATAGAACCGATCGGTAATTCTATGTAAGGTTTCTGTAGCAACGGATAACGGTTGTTTTTGTAATTAACAGAGATAGCTGTTTTTTCATTAGCAAGCTGATTGGCCGCTACGGAAGTGGTAACGACCATAGCGAGCGATAATGCTAATATTTTAGGAAGAAGTTTCATAAGTTAGTAAATTAGTAGTTTATATCATTCGTTATAATCAATCCATACTTTCATTTTCCCCGCTTTCCGGTTATCCCATGTATAATAAGGGATCAAAGTGATTGCCAACTCATTCGTAGTGGCCTTTATGGTTGTAATCCCATTTAATAATTTCGGATTAAACTGGGCATTAAAAGAGGTGTTCGCCGCGATTTTTAGGTTATCAAAATCTTGAGGGTTATCTACCTCTTCCATGCAATATACGAGAGGCCCTCTTTGTATGGCACGCTTACCGATGTTTTGCTTAACTCTAGGGTCTGCGGTCATCAATTTGACTGGCATCTCCATTGATAAGGAGATTACGTCTCCTTGTTTCCACTCTTTATTTAATACGGCGTATCCTTTCTCTGTTGGAGCTTTTACTAGTTGCCCGTTTACCGATAAGGTATATTGTTCACACCAACTAGGGATACGTAAACGTATCTCTTTTTTCAACGGATTAGAAGGAGTTACAGTTAGTTTTACAGTTCCATCCCAAGGATAATTGGTCTCTTGTCTCAACGTGACATTTGTGTTGTCTGTGTTTATCTCAGTAGAATTACCTATGTACAGATTTACCCAGATCGCCTCATTGGAGGTTCCGTAAATATAATTACCGATAGATGGAAGGAAGCGAGATATTTGGCTTGGGCAACAAGCGCAACCATACCATGCTTGACGGTGATGGTCTCCTTTAGATTCCAAAGGATTAACATAGAAAAAACGATCCCCTTCCAGCGATATACCGGCTAAAGCTCCATTGTACATGGATCGTTCGAGGACATCAATATACTTGGAGTCACCAGTAAATTGATTCATTCGTTGATTCCACAATACCATTCCAACCGAAGCGCAGGTCTCACAATAAGCATCTAGGTTTGGCAGGTCATAGTCTTCTGTGAAACCTTCGTTATGGCGTGAGGAGCCGATCCCCCCGGTAATGTACATATTTCGGAGTACGACATCATCCCATAACCGATTCAAAGATTCGATATATCCAGAATCTTGCTTTAACGCTGCCACATCCGCCATACCACAATACAAGTACATGCAACGAACGGCATGACCAGCGATATCACTCATCTCACGTACAGGTTTGTCATCTTGGTAGTAGAATGGATCCCATTCACCTTCCCCACCTTTCGAGCCATGCCCGTGTCCTCGTTCCTCGATCAACCAATCAGCGAAATCTAGGTATTTTTGCTCTCCTGTGGTTTGATATAGTTTGACAAGGGCTAACTCAATTTCCTCATGTCCGGGAACCCAATCTCGTTTTCCCGGTCCAAAGATACTCATCATGTGATCGGTCATTCGTATACAAACATCTAGTAGTTTTCGTTTTCCGGTAGCTTTATAATAGGCCACTCCTGCCTCTATCATGTGTCCGGCACAATACATTTCATGCTTGTCCATATTAGTCCATCGTTTTTCCGGGGCGGTCAATGTGTAATACGTATTAATATATCCATCCGGTAGTTGGGCGGCGGCGAATTTATCGATCCATTCATCCGCTTTTTTCTCCAACTCTGGATTTGGATTGTTGATCAAACTGTATGCCATGCCTTCCAACGCTTTGTATACATCAGAATCATCAAAGAAAATACCGGAATGTTCCCCTTCCCTTTTTGCCGCATTCTCAAAATTGCGGATGCGCCCTGTCTGGTTCTCGATCTGATCAATACAAACAGGCAAAGTGGTCGATATATGTTTCTTTAACCTGGGAGACCAGAAATTATCTTGTATATGAACTTGTGAGAAGTCCACTTGGTCAATCATTTTGAAAGGAGCTTCTTTATGGGGAGCTTGTTTACATCCCCATAATGTTAGACATGTCAAAGATAATAATACGAACTGTTTCATTTTTTTGAGATTTAAAGTTATAATCTAATCAATGCTTTTATAAATCAGACCTATTGATGTTAGTAGGTCTGATTTATAATAAAAAGTTTAAAGTTTACAAACCATTTTTGTCAAAGCATCTGCTGATGCTACTCTTTTTCCGTCGACGAAGATAAAGAATCCTTTCCCGTTACTATATTTTTTTCCTGTTTTATCATATAGAATACATATTTTTTTATGATGATACATTATATGATCTAGGCAAAAATAGTCCCATTTATCTTCTGGTATCAAAGGATTGACGATAAGAACGTCTTCGCTTTGCGGACGAATTCCTACCAGCCCACTTATGACTAAATCACAAAAAGAGGAGTGGTTGTAGTTTCTGCCTCTCTCTTTAGGTTGGTGATTTTTCAACATGGTTCTGGATATCCAATCTCCCGTAAAAGGATTTAGGTTCTCGTCGATCCAAGGAATGACATTACCATTATCGAGTGTGAGATGTTGGCTTTTTGTATATATTTTCAGTAATGTCCAAAAATCGTCTTTGGATATATAGTTTTGTTCTTGATCGTTCAGTAAATTCGCTAACCCTGTCAATGTCATGGCTGTGGCGAAAGGCCAAGACGGACCATTCCATTGGCATTCGTGCCCTTCATAGACAACTTTGAATTTGGGATGACATTGTTCTGCGGTTGTAGGACCATATGGAGCAAAAAAATGGTTTTTGTCCATTAGAAATTTCCATGCGATAGCATAAGAATGATTTGCTAGATCAAAACTCCAAGGCGTGTAACCATGCAATTCCCTGACATCGCGTAATATTGCTTTGCTATCCATAGGCAGTACTTTTATAAAAGAAGCCTGTTCGTCCCATAGTAAATCAAACATTTTGTTACGGATAGCCTCTGCTTTCTCGTGAAAATAGGAACCTTGAGGATCATTCTTTTTCTGAGCGACCCAAGAAAGAGTATTTGCTTCTGCTGCCATATATGAGTTAATGGTAGCCCTATAGCCATTTCCTCCGATAGAAATTTCCATGCCGTCACGGTTGTCTGTTTGCCAGAAAAGGCCGGTTTCGGAATTAAATTTCTCTTTTTCCCATCCGTTGAAGTTAGAGACCAGTTCAGGATATGACTCTTTTAATATAGAGTCGTTCCCTGTGACTAAAAAATATTGGTAGATTGCATTCGCTATAGGAAAACTATAGGATCGAACATCACCTCCACCCCTTAACCAGTAATAGGCGTAATCATTCAAGTAACGCTGTTCATGTAGCCATCTCCCTTCCCTGAAATGAAACCAAGCTGGACAACAAATTCCGTTATATTTCCCAGCCCAAGAGACATCAGGCAGAAATTCTGTTATTATAAATCCCTCTGGTGTTTCTTTTATATGTTTTCTATAAGTCCACCATCGGAAATAATAAATCTCTTCGATATCTTTATCGGGACATTCGAAAAAAGGAATGTTTTCGGCGAGAAAATCTTTAGCTTGTTTGTTCGATATGGACTGTATGTATATTTCCTTATCTTGCTGGTTGAATTTATCCGCATATAAATCAGATAAATGACGATCTAAAATCTGCCCTTGAATATTTACAGAAAAACAAAGTCCAATAAGTAAATAGAAAATGTGTGTATGACTCCTGCTCATATAATGGTTTTATTGTAGGTGTCCTTCTAAAAGAAGGGCACCTAGGTTGGACATTATGTTTGTTTATAAATAATTAGGATTCTGCTCTAGGTTTGGATTTGAGGTCAATACTGTTTCCGGAATAGGGAATACTGAACGATAATCCCCCTCAGGCTTGTGAGATAACCAGCTCTTTGTCGTATATATACCAAAACGAATGGCATCTCTGCGGCGATGCATTTCCCAAGCAAATTCCCAACCCAGCTCATCATACATCCTTCCGAATTGGATTGGATCAGTGTTTCCTCTATCTACGATTTTATAATCTTCCACATAACCATATTGATAGCAAGTATTTCCCGCTAATTGGGAGTCTGTTACTGTCGCTAATTCAGGATTATCTTTAAACGCCCTTTGGCGCACTTGAGTAACCAAAGTACCAGCCCCGGATTTTCCTGTACGTAACAAGCATTCGGCTTTCATCATCATAATTTCCGCATATCTGAATACAGGAATGTCTGTGTTTGAACTGGAATATGAATTTTCAGCGACCTCAAATTTATTCATTCTGTAGCCTTCCAACTCACTGGTATAATTTCCGCTAGGAATATCCTTCGTGTAGATCAGGGGTTCTCCCATTTTATCATAAGTTCCGTATAAAGGAGTACCATCAGCGGCCAATTGTTGCCCCATAAGCCAAGTATCGGCTAAACGTGAATCTTTTTCATTGTAAGTGTCTATGAATTGAGTAACTCCCATGGCAGATCCACATCCCCAAGGTGTATCAATCGTATTGTATTTCTTTTTTAGTTCACCGTGCCAAGAAAACATAAATATACTGTTTCCCGTAGCGAAATTCTCGTCGTAAGGGATTGTAAAAATGATTTCTTTACAGCTTTCGACACCCAGGGCCCTAAAAAGATCTTTGTAATTTTCAGCTAAAGTGAATTTCCCGCTGTTTATAATATCATCACATTGGGTTATACAGTCATTCCAGCGTGCTTCGTTTATGTAAACTTGTGCGTTTAGATATAAGTTGGCTAATAGAGCTTTGGCTGCCCATTTCGTCATTCGCCCGTAATAATTGCCTCCTACTTCTTCGCTTAAATTAGGTATTACCTCTATAAGTTCGTTTTCTACAAAGTCGAAAATTTCTCTGCGTGTATTTTTGGCAGGTAAATCCATCGCAGTTGTTGTTACAAGAGGAGCGTCCCCGAAATTGTCACATATTTGCCAATAGTAGTAAGCTCGCATAGCCCGAAGCTCTGCTAATCCTTGTGTTTTTTCTGTGTCGGAGGGTGTGGGTATTACCCCTGTTTCAATTTGTTCGATAATTTTGTTACATAGTAAAGCCCCTTGATAGAACCATGACCATATATTTTTCACATGGTCTTGCTCTGAATTCCAGGTTTGATAATGCATACGGCGGTATGCGCCACCATCATCCCAACCAGAGGCATTAGGTGGCATAACGATTGCGTCTGCGCTTACTTCTTGTGCGCAAAAGTATCCCCAATGATCTGATTGGCTACGTAAATAACTATATACACTCGCTATAGAAGGAGTGAAATCATCTACTGTATAATTGTATGTTTGTTCTGTTACTTTCGAATATACGGTCTCATCCAGATTGTTGCTGCAAGAAAGTATGCTAAAAGAGCAGCAAGTGCCTAATAGAATTTTTATATAAGTATTCATGATTTATTGCGATTTAAAATTTAATAGAAACACCAAATGTGTAAGTTCGGGTAGACGGGTAACGGTTTTTGTTATCTACGCCAGGAGTCAAACCACTTAAACTGACCTCAGGATCGATTCCTGAATATCCAGTGATGGTGGCTAAGTTAGAGACTGTCCCATATATCCTTAACCGTTTAATCCATGTATTGAAATTGAATGTATAACCGAGGGTTATATTATCTATTTTCCAGTAGTTGCCTTTTTCGATGTAGTAGCTTACATATTGAAGTTCCTGATCTATCGCCAAAGGAGAGTTGCCAAATTTTGTGTCGAATGCCTCGTTTAGTACATTACCTCTTGCTAGCATGACAGGAGCCCCATATTGTAAGCGTGGCATATTCAAGATATCAAATCCGAAAGCTCCACGCATAGTTACTGAAAAATCGAAACCTTTCCAACTGATAGAATTGTTCCAATTAAGGTAGTGCTTAGGTAAGCCGTTTCCGATGACCTGTTTATCTGTTGGTTGTTGCTCGGAGATTGGTTTAGGGTTACCATCTGCTCCCTCTATGATCCAATGTCCATTATCGTCAATATCAATTGTTTTGTATCCCCAAAAATTACCTATTGGTTCACCTTCTTGAATGCGATGTGTAGTGGTTTGTAATGGTTCTCCGGTGGAACCTTTATCTGAGTAACCACTAGATATAAACTGATCATTAGATAGTGATAATAGCTTGTTTTTATTTGTTGAGTAGTTGGTCGAGGTTGTCCATTGAAAATCTTTGGTTTGTATGGGTATTGCGGTTATACCAACCTCGATACCTGAATTTCTCATAGAACCTGCGTTCGCCACCATACTAGAATAGAGATAAGGTGGAGATGGTACGGTATAATCCCATAGCAGATCCTCTGTTTTACGATTATAATAGTCAATATTACCGCTGATACGATCATCCAGAAATCCGAAATCTATACCAATGTTAACCTCTTTCTTTTTCTCCCATCTTAAATCTGGATTAGCGTTAGAATCTGGGCGGATGGTTTTTATATATAACCCATTGTAATATACATATGTGCCGAAATCCAATGTGTTTAAGGACATATAGGGATCATCGGGAACTGTACCGGTTATACCGAAACCTGCACGTAATTTTAAGGTGGATAGTTCTTCTATATCTTTTAGGAAATTCTCGCCTTTAATATTCCATGCACCGGATACGGAGGGGAAATTTCCCCATTTATGATCTGCGCCAAATTTGGTGGATCCTTCGTGACGAATACTGGCAGCTAGCATGTATTTACCCTTGTAACTGTAGTTTAAACGGCCGAAATAACCAATCAGCCTACTTTCGTTTGCTTCTGAGAATTCCGTGGCTTTGCCATCTTTTAAGGCTTGTCCGGTTTCCATATTATTGTATGTGTAATCGTCAGATGGAAAATCATAGTTTTGCATATAATAATTTTGATATGTATCCTTTTGCCAACTATAACCGGCCAATAGCGTGAATGAATGGTCTTCTAGTAGTGTTTTCCTCCATTGAACTGTTAGCTCTGATAGATCTTGCGCTTTTCGTGTTGTTCCGCGAGATGCGTAACCATTTTTCCCATCTCTCCATGTAGATTTATGGTTTTGCGTCTCGTAATAACCTCGTGTTTGATTATAAGTGTTGGAAGAAACGAGATATTTAATGTCCAAGCCTTCTATTGGAGTGTAAGTGATATTTCCAAACATCCTCAAATTTGTAGCTTGATTTTCTCCTTCAACCTCATTTAGCATAGCGACAGGATTGTAATATTCGTTTTTGGTACTTTCCGAATATTTTCCCTCTGCATTATAGACAGGTGTTGTTGGATTGTATATCAGAGCATTCCTGTAAACCTCGCTGTTATAACTTCCTCCATCCGAGCCAGAGAAATAACTTTGCTTATATCCGCTTAAACTAGCGTTTAATTTTAATTTATTGTTGAACATACGATGTGTAATTTCAATACGGGGATAATACATCTGGTTGTTGGTTCGCTTGATTAATCCATTTAACCCCCTATATTCAAAACTAGCTACATAATTTGTTGTACGACTACCACCTCGTAAGCTGATGTTGTAAATTTGAGTAAATGGGGTACGGGTTACTTGGTCTAGCCAGTCGGTTGTAGCACCATCGTCTTGAGCCCCGGCTACTCCTTCTTTAACTCGTTGACGGTATTTGTCCGCATTCATAAAAGGCAGTCTTTTTATTATTTGTTGTGTGGATATATATGCGTTCACGTCCACCTCTGTTGGCATTTCTCCTAAGGTGTTTTTAGTCGTGATCAGAATTACGCCATTTGTTCCACGTGTTCCGTAGATCGCTGCGGCAGAGCCGTCTTTTAATACGTCTATTTGTTGAATGTCATCAGGTGAAACTGAATTTAAGTCTCCTGGAATACCATCAATCAAAACGAGTGGGCTTGCGCTGGCTTTTAGGGTTGTGATTCCCCTAAGAGAAATTTCGGATGTAGATGTTGGATTTGCGTCTGGTGTGATGATGCTTAAACCCGGTACTTGTCCTTTAATAAGTTGGGCTGGGTCGGTAGACGGTGTTTTGATGAAATTTTCGGATTTGATAGAAGAGATTGCACTTGCGACTTCTCCTTTTTTTTGAGTACCATAGCCAACAACGACTACTTCATCTAAACTTTGTGTATCTTCCGCTAAACGAACAGTTATTTCTTTCTTGCCGTTTACATTGATATCTTGACTCAAATACCCGATGTATGAAATTTGGATAATAGCGTTTTCTGGAACTTCCAGTGTATATTTTCCATTAAAGTCTGTAATGGTTCCGATAGAGGTCCCTTTTATGAGAACGTTGGCTCCTATGATAGGTTCTCCATTTTTATCAATTACAGTTCCTGTAATTCCTTTTTTACTTTGTTGGGGAGATGAATCTCTATTTACCTCTTTTCTCATCAGAAAGATGTTCTTCCCTTCTATCTTATAGATCGTGTCTGTATTCTTGAAGATATTGGACAAAATCTCCGTTACAGTTTGGTTGGAGGCTGTAATTGAGATTCTTCGTTCAAGATCCACTTCTTCAACGTTGTAAATGAAAAGATAGTCTGTCTGTTTTTCAATCTCCTCCAGAATATTGTACGTTTTAGCGTTATTTAGTATAAAGTCTATACGCATATTTTGTGAGCGAACAGAAGCTAATAATCCGGTAGTAAAAATAAATAGTGTTGTTAAGGCTAACTTCATGACTCGAAATATTTTATTTTCCATACATTTGTGATGTTTTAATGTTAGTACTAAATAATTTAAGGATAATTCGGTGCTGACTTCTGCCGGGAGATGCTGCAACATTTCCCGGTTTTTCATACCGATTGAATTTATCGACTTTTCTGTTTCATAGGCATATTGATTTAAGTAGTGAATAAATGTGTTTATTTTATTATAATCAAATTCTCTTCCTCATTCTTCGTATAAGTAAACTTATGTTTTAATTGAAGTACTTTTAGCACATGTTCGACTCCATCCTTAATCCTAAACTTACCGGAGTAACGATACTGGAGTAGGGATGGGCGTTGTACGTCTATCTGGATATCGTAATAAAGTTGTAACTTGTCTATTAGATCTTGGATCGATTCATTTTCAAAACAAAATAGGCCCTCTTTCCACTTGAAATAGTTGTAATCCGAGATGTGAGATGTTTCTAGTCTTCCATTGTTGGCTACGGCGATCTCATCAGGTTTTAGACGAAGACTTTGAGATAACTCCGGTGAAGTTATTTCTACACTTCCTTTTATAAGGGCAGTTTCAAACAATGGGCTGTTGTGATAGGCTTTTACATTAAATTCAGTCCCCAATACTTGGATTGTATACTTTGGAGTTTGCACGGTAAATGGACTTTTTTCATTGTGCTGGACGGAGAAGTAGCCTTCGCCGTCTAATTCCACGTTGCGAGTGTTTGCGCTGAATTGTTCAGAAAATTTTAGGGTTGAGCGAGAGTTTAGCCATACATGTGTACCATCGGCCAAGATGACCTCTGCCCGTTGTCCGGCTGGTACATGAATAGTTTGCATTTGTGCCTTGTCTGGTTGTTGTGTCAATAGTTGTTTACTACCCCAAAAACCAACCAAAAAGATGGCTGCGATCTTTAAGAGCTCGATAGTTATTTTTTGTATTGAGAAATGTCTCTTTCTAACGGAATATTTCTCGTTTGTATCACTTTGCCAAAGTGAGAGATCATATAATTTGCGCAAAGCTAGAAATTCACGCATATTCTCCGGGCTTTCGTCCAACCATGACGCTACTTTCAGTCTCTCTTCTTCGGAAACCTCACCTCTTATATATCGTTGTAGTAATTGCTCCATGAATATCTATTAATTTCGCTTTGTATTATAAAAACGATACAATGAGGTAGATCCCTAGTGGAAAAGCGAAAAAAATTAAGAAAAAAGAAAATAAAATAAGGGCAGGTAATCTTTTAGGTTGATACGTAATACCTTTAATGCCTTAGTTATATGATATTCTACTCCTTTTGCAGTAATGTTGGTCTCTTCCGCTATTTCTTTCACGGTTTTATTCTCGAAACGACTCATCTCGAATATCCGGCGGGTTTGCTCGGGCAATGATTGTAGTGTATTGTGTATGATGGTTTGTATTTCGTGAGAGAATATTTCTTCTGGATCACATGCTTCAAGTGTCGATATACGAATATTGAGTTCACGATCATTAAGTTCCATGATGTTTTCAATGGCGGATTCGTGGATTACTTTATGTCGTAAATAATCTAAGGCTTTGTTTTTTAATATGGTTAGCAGAAGAGTTTCTGAGGTCTCTGCCTCTTGTGATAGGGATAATCTCCAATATTTCACGAGAGATTCTGCCACGATATCTTCTGCCGCCATATCGTCGTGTACATATGATTTTGTAAACAGAAATGACCGTCGGTAATTTCGTTCATAGATACTATTGAAATCATCTCCTTTCATTTTCAATGTAGATTGGATGACAAATGTAGAAATTTTTGGATAGAAAAACAGTATTGGGCTAAAAAAGATGTTAAGAACAGATTGAGCGGTGAAAAATGGATATCTTTGTGAAAAGCATTAAATCATTAGGTCTTATGGATATAGGAATGCGGAACTACGATCTTCGGACTTTAATTGATGATGTGGAGGCGGAAGCCTCGTCTTTCTTATATCGGGAAGTTTGTTCGGGAATTGAGATCTGGAGATGTGGATGCCTTCCTCACTCGTTTAAAAGCCTTTTTCGCTGATTTCCCTTATGAGTTAAAGGCTAAAACGGAGTGTCATTATCAAGTAGTGTTTTATCTGGTGTTTAAATTGATGGGACAATTCTGTGATGCGAAGGTGCGCGGTGCGAAGGGACGTGCGGATGCGGTAGTAAAGACGAAAGATTATATTTATGTTTTTGAGTTCAAGCTGGACGGTTCCGTGAAAGATGCCTTGAGGCAGATTGACGAGAAAGGTTATCTGCTGCCTTATGAGGCTGATGGGCGTGAACTGGTGAAAATAGGTGTTTCCTTTAGTAAAGAGGATCGGAATCTGGGTTGTTGGGAGATTGTTTAGACCTGCGCTAAACCACTAGAATAAAGTTTCCCAAGTGAATAACTTATCACTTCCTAACTCGTAAGCTTGTGGCTTGACAAGCCGTAAGTTATTCACTTAACACTTCGATAATTAACAATAAGTCTTATTTGAAACTGCTTGTTTAATTCGTTGATAAATAGCTTTTTATAAACATGTGCATGTTTTACTCCAAACACGTACGTGTTTTGATGAAAAGTAAAAGTTTTTTGAACCAGTCTCTCTGCCATTCCCAGAATGGTGAGATATTGGCTTCTTAATATGTTAAAAATCATCCTATATACGAAACATCTCTATAATCCGTTGTTATATGAAGGATTATCGATATTTTTGTAAATAAACTAGGTAAGCATATGGCAGCGAAGAAAGACAGAGTACTTTGGGCGGATGACGAGATTGATTTGTTGAAACCGCATATCTTGTTCTTGCAGGACAAAGGGTATGAGGTCGTTCCGGTGGTGAGCGGGCAAGACGCTATTGACTGCTGTAAGGAACAATCGTTTGATATTATTTTTCTCGATGAGAATATGCCTGGCTTGACTGGGTTGGAGACGCTGTCGCATATCAAGGAGATCGCTCCGAATGTGCCGGTCGTGATGGTGACTAAAAGTGAGGAGGAAAGTATCATGAATCAGGCGATCGGAAATAAGATCGCGGATTATTTGATCAAACCGGTAAATCCCAACCAATTGCTTCTCTCTATCAAGAAGAATGTCCATAAGAACGTGATTATCTCCGAGACGACCACGGTGGGTTATCAGCAGGAATTCGGTCGTATTGGTATGCAAATCAATGATTCCTTGACCACAGACGACTGGATGGAGGTCTATAAGAAACTGGTGTACTGGGAACTGGAACTGGAAAGCAGCCAAGTGGCAATGACAGATATGCTCCGTATGCAGAAGGAAGAGGCCAATAACGCTTTTGCCAAATTCGTGAAGAAGAATTATGTGGACTGGATACAGAATCCGGCCGATCGCCCGTTGATGAGCCCCGACCTGTTTAAGAAGAAAGTCTTCCCAATGTTGGATAATGACGGGAAGGTTTTCTTTATATTGATCGATAATTTCCGGCTGGATCAATGGCGGGTGGTAAAAGAATTGCTTACTGAGTATTTTACGTTTGACGAGAGCTTGTATTATAGCATACTGCCAACCGCCACGCAATATGCCCGCAACTCCATATTCTCGGGCTTGATGCCTTCGCAAATAGAGCAGATGTTTCCGGATTTGTGGGTGGATGAGGAGAGCGAGGAAGGTAAGAATTTGAATGAGGCTCCATTGATTCAAACCCAGATCGATCGGTTCCGTAAGAAATATACCTTCTCATATAATAAAGTACACGATTCCCAATATGGAGAGAAATTGTTGGCTACGATCCCTTCTCTTACTCGTAATCAACTGAATGTGATTGTGCTGAACTTCGTGGATATGCTTTCGCATGCTCGTACGGAGAGTAAGATGATCCGTGAGTTGGCGCAAAGCGAGGCAGCCTATCGCAGCTTGACTAAATCATGGTTCCAGCACTCTTCTACGCTCGAGTTATTCAAACGAATCGCCGAGCGGGGAGGAAAAGTAATCGTTACGACCGATCATGGAACGATCCGGGTAACGAATCCGATCAAGGTGATAGGTGATAAGAATACGAATACCAATCTACGCTATAAAGTAGGCAAGAACTTGAATTATAACCCGAAAGAGGTATTCGAGATCCGGGATCCGGAAAAAGTAGGACTTCCCTCCCCGAATCTAAGCAGTAAGTATATTTTCGCCTACGGAGAGAATTTCTTCGCTTATCCGAATAATTATAACTATTACGTATCCTATTATAAAAATACATTCCAGCACGGAGGAATCTCGATGGAGGAGATGTTGGTGCCGTTTATTACGATGGAACCGAAATGATAATATGCCGAAAAGTTGCGTATATCATAAATATCACGAACTTTGCAGTCCATATAAACTGTAAACACGAATGCTATGAGCATACTGAAAATAGAAAGTTTGGATAAGATCCATGAGGCGGCTAAGGAGTTTATCGCCGGGATGGATGATCGTACGGTCTTTGCCTTCTATGGTCCGATGGGGGCCGGTAAGACTACCTTTATCAAGGCGATCTGTGAGGAATTGGGTGTGGAGGATGTGATCAACAGTCCCACATTCGCTATTATCAATGAGTACCGTAGCGATACGACGGGAGAATTGATTTATCATTTTGATTTTTACCGGATCAATAAATTGAGTGAGGCGGAGGATATCGGAACAGAGGATTATTTCTATAGCGGAGCTTTATGTTTTATCGAATGGCCGGAGAAAATAGATGAGTTGTTGCCCGGAGATGTGGTAGATGTAACGATCTCGGAGAATCCGGACGGTTCACGTACTGTAGAGGTTAAGTAAGTCTATGGATCCTTCCGAATACTTTATCTTATCCTTGTTTATCGCTTTGGGATTGTTCTCAATCGTAGCGGCGATCTGTAATTTTGATTGGTACTTTAAAACCAGCGGGGCGATGACTTTCGTGAACTGGTTCGGTCGTGGCGGCGCACGTATCTTCTATGCGTTGTTGGGAATCGGGCTGATCGCTTGTGGGGCGCTGGGACTTATGTATTGGTGATAAAAAGTAAATTATACTTACTTGTCCTAGTAAGTATAATCAAAATGCCTAAGTAAGTATAACTTCGTTGTCTGATGAAGTTATACTTACTTTGAGAAAGGCCCTATTCCGCTAATTGGAAATCAAGTTGCTTACGTTCCAGATTCGCTTGCGCTACTTTGATAGTGATAGGGTCTCCCAAACGATATTGACGTTTTTTACGACGGCCCAATAAACAATAATTCTTCTCATCAAACTCATAGTAATCGTCATCCAGATCACGGATTGGTACAAGCCCCTCGCATTTATTCTCGTTCAGTTCTACGTAAAGTCCCCATTCGGTGACACCGGAGATAACGCCGTCGAATACCATGCCGAGCTTATCCTGCATGAATTCTACTTGCTTATATTTGATGGATGCACGCTCTGCGTTGGCGGCGACTTGCTCCATGCTGGAACAATGATCGCATAAATCCTCATACTTCTTTTGTATAACACTACGGCCACCGGCTAGATAACGTTCCAGCAATCGGTGTACCATCATATCCGGATAACGGCGGATAGGAGAGGTGAAATGTGTATAGTATTCGAAAGCCAAGCCATAGTGGCCGATATTCTCCGTGGAGTAACGGGCCTTTTGCATGGCACGGATCGCCACTGTCTCGATCAAGTTCTCTTCCGGCTTTCCTTGTACATTGTCTAATAAGGAGTTAATTCCTTTGGAGACATCCGTCTTCGTACCGTCTGTTTTCAACTTATAGCCGAAGCGACGGATAAAAGAGGCGAAATTCTCCATTTTATCTGGGTCTGGAAGCTCATGGATACGATAAACAAATGTCTTCTTTGTCTTTCCTTTAGGAGGACGGCCCACGAACTCGGCTACGGTACGATTTGCCAATAGCATAAACTCCTCGATTAACTTATTTGCGTCTTTTGAGATCTTGAAATAAACACGGACCGGTTTCCCTTGTTCGTCGATCTCGAATTTAACCTCATAGCGGTCGAAGTTGATAGCGCCACTCTTGAAACGGCGTTCCCGCAATTTCTTGGCAAGGTCGTTCAAGGCTAGAATCTCCTCTTTATAATCTCCCTCGCCGGTTTCGATCACCTCTTGTGCCTCCTCATAGGTAAAGCGGCGGTCGCTCTTGATGATCGTGCGGCAGATCCGGGAGTTTTGTACCACGGCATCGCTATTTAGTTCGAAGACAGCGGAGAAGCATAATTTTTCCTCGTCGGGACGTAAAGAGCATATTTGGTTGCAAAGTCGCTCGGGAAGCATCGGTATCGTACGGTCTACCAGATAAACGGAAGTCGCACGGCTTTGTGCCTCTTTATCGATGACACCGTCCGTTTTCACATAATGTGTTACGTCGGCGATATGTACGCCAACCTCCCAGTTCCCGTTATCCAAACGGCGTGCGGAAAGGGCGTCGTCGAAGTCTTTCGCGTCCTTCGGGTCGATCGTGAAGGTTGTTATCCCCCGGAAATCCTCCCGGTTCTCAATTTCCTCCGGAGAGATCGCTTCCGGGATCTTATCCGCCGCTTTCTCTACCGAGGAAGGATATTTGTAAGGCAATCCGAATTCGGCAAGGATCGCGTGCATCTCGGCGGTATTCTGTCCGGCGATACCTAATATATCGATGACCTCACCCAGTGGATTCTTGGCTTCATCCGGCCATTCCACGATACGTACGATCGCTTTGTCGCCGTTCTTGCCCCCTTTCAGTTTATCCTTAGGGATGAAAATATCGTTTGCCAACGTCTTGTTTTCCGTAATCAAGAAGGCAAAGCCTTTAGCTACTTGAAGTTTACCTACGAAAGTACGCTCCTTGCTCTCAAGGATTTCCACGACCTCACCTTCCGGCTCGGCACCTTTACGTTTGGCGAAAAGCTGTACTTTTACTTTGTCTCCATCCATGGCATGTCCGGAATTACGTTCAGCGATAAATACCGGCGTACCTCCGTCTTCAGGGATGAAAGAATTCTTTCCATTGCTGCGGCGTGCGAAAGTTCCTACGGCTAGGGTTCCCAATCCGTTGAGACGGTAACGGCCACGGTCGATCTCGGTGATGATATCCTCGGCGGACAAGTCATACAGGATGTCTACCACCTGCAATTTCTGCACTTGGTTCTCGACTCCGATGATCTTGCTGATTTGTTTATAGTTGAAAGGTTCCTTGGGAGCGGATTGGAAAACGGAAATGATGGCTTGGATCATCGCTTCTTTTTTCATACGTTTACCAGATCCTTTGTCCTTTTTGCCTTTTTTCTCTTTGTTATCTTTTTTTGCAGGTTTATTCTTTGCCATTCTGTATAATTATTAGCATTTGTTAGATGTGGAGACAGGAGTATGCCTCTATTTTGCATGCTATGTCTACAAAGTAAACAATTTAAATTGATATTTGGTTTACGATTATGCTACTTTATAACCAAAAATACGGATTATTAATGAAAACAATTCGCCGGCACCCCTTTCGCTCCGGGCTTGCAACAGAATACGCTACCGCTTAGTGGATATTCCTCAAGCTGTTCCTCACTCAATCCGGCACGGGCGGTCGTTATATAAAGCGTGTCGAGCTTATCCCCTCCAAAAGCGCATGACGCTACGTGGGGGGCCGGTACGACAATTTTTGTCAACAGGTCGCCGGTATAGGGATTGTAACAATAAACACCGCCACCTCCCCATTGAGCCACCCAAAGGTTGTCGTTGCAATCTATCGTCATTCCATCCGGGGAACCGGTGCCCTCGGGTATATTTACGGCTACGCCATCGTACAATATGTCACCGGAGCTATCGTCATACCGGAAACGTATGATCTTACGGGTAGGTGTGTCGTTGTAATACATGTATTTCTTGTTGGCGGACCATACGATCCCATTGGAGATCGTAACTTTTGTCAACTTTGTTTCGACGGTTCCGTCTGCCCATACACAATAAAGGCTGGCAGCCCCTTTAGGCGCGCCAAATCCCATGGTGCCGATCCATAAGCGTCCGGACGGGTCGCATTTCCCATCGTTGCAACGAATCTTCCCGTTATTGTCCGGGATTGGGGCGATGGATGTCGTGTTCCCATCCGTTAGGTTTACACGTATGATCTCGTTTTGTAAAGCGACGACTACCGTACTGTCCGTTTCCGGTACTACGGTAGAGACCATGCGGTCGAACTGCCATGAACGGCAATTTTGCAAGTCCGGTATATACTCATATAACGTCTTTCCTTCAATATCTACCCAGAAAAGTGTATTGCGATCGGGATGCCAAATCGATCCCTCCCCTGTAGTAGCTTCCGCCCGAAACGCCAGATCGGGGCTGATTATAATAGGATCGTTTATACAAGAGGTTCCTTCAAACATGATAAATGCCAATATTAATTTAATAACTATTTTTTTCATGGTATGCTATGAATCTGAGTTTACAAAGGTATAAATTTGTTTTATAATGCCATGATAAAAGATTATTTATGTAACTTTGCCGCTTAAATAAAATTACCGATGAGCGTAGAGATAAGAGAAGTTACCAGTAAGAAGGAGCTTAAGAAGTTTGTCAAGTTCAATATCGAATTATACAAGGGTAATCCCTATCACGTACCGGGTTTAATAGAGGAAGAGATGATGACGCTGGATAAGAAGAAAAATCCGGCGTTCGAGGTGTGCGACGCTATTTACTTCCTTGCCTATAAGGACGGGAAGGTGGTAGGCCGTATCGCCGGTATGGTGAATCGCCCGAGTAACGAGGCTTGGGGACAGAAACGTGCCCGCTTTGGTTTCGTAGATTTTATTGATGATGACGAGGTGGTTGATGCCCTTTTTGGCGCTGTCGAGAAATGGGCCCGCGAACAAGGCATGGAGGAGATCCACGGTCCGATGGGCTTTACCGATATGGATCACGAGGGTATGTTGATCGAGGGTTTCGATCAGATCGGTACGATGGCTACAATTTATAATTATCCCTATTACCCCAAGCAAGTGGAGCGTATCGGATACGGAAAGGATCAAGATTGGCATGAATTTAAGATCTATATACCGGATGGCGTTCCCGAGAAGCATTTGCGTATCGGCGAGATCGTGAAGAAGAAATACGGATTGAAGGTGCTGAAGTTCAAGAACGCTAAGGAGATTATGCCTTACGCCCGTCCGGTATTCCATACATTGAATGCGGCTTTCGCTCCCTTGTATGGTTTCGCGCAATTGACCGAGAAGCAGATCGATTATTATATCAATATGTATATCCCTATGCTGCGTTATGATTTGGTAACGCTGATCGTAAGGGAAGAGGATAATGCGGTGGTTGGCTTTGGCATCTCCCTGCCCAACCTTTCGAGAGCCTTGCAAAAGGCTCGTGGGCATATGTTACCCTTCGGGTGGATTCATTTGCTGAAAGCGTTGAAGAGCAAACCGAAAGTAATCGACCTGTATTTGACAGGAGTCTTGCCGGAATATCAAAGTAAAGGCGTGAACGCTTTATTATTTAATGACTTGATTCCGGTCTATAAGCGTATCGGTGCCGTTTACGCCGAGAGTAACCCGGAGCTGGAAACGAATAGCGCCGTACAAGCGCAATGGGATTATTTCAAGCGAGAGCATCATAAATCAAGAAGAGCGTATATTAAAAAGTTATAAGAGATATGGATGAGCTGAATTCAACGATACAACAACCTACGGAATATAACGATGATGACATCAAGACACTGGACTGGATGGAGCATATCCGCCGGCGTCCCGGTATGTATATCGGAAAACTGGGGGACGGTAGCTATGCCGATGATGGTATCTATGTGTTGTTGAAGGAGGTGCTGGATAACTCTATCGACGAGTACATGATGGGGTACGGCAAAAGTATCGAGGTGACTATCGAGGAAGGTACGGTAGCCGTGCGGGATTATGGCCGTGGTGTCCCTCTGGGTAAGGTCGTGGATGTGTCTAGCAAGATGAATACCGGCGCTAAATACGATAGCAAGGCGTTTAAGAAATCCGTGGGTTTGAATGGTGTGGGTATCAAGGCGGTGAATGCCTTGAGTAGTTATTTCTTGATAACCAGCTACCGTGACGGAGAGTGTAAGCGGGTGGAATATAGTAAGGCGATCGTCACGGAGGAATCGGATATCCAACCGACCGGGGAGGCGAACGGTACGCAGGTGTTTTTTGTCCCGGATCGGGAGATCTTTAAGGATTATCATTATAAGGACGAGTTTATCGAGGGGCTATTAAAGAACTATGTCTTCTTGAACTCGGGACTTTCCATTATTTACAACGGCAAGCGTTTCTATTCCCGCAACGGTCTGGTGGATTTGTTGAACGAGAATATGACCACCGAGCCTCTTTACCCGATCATCCACCTGAAAGGGGAGGATATAGAGGTGGTTATCACGCATAGCAACCAATATGGAGAGGAATATTATTCGTTCGTGAACGGCCAGCATACCACCCAAGGCGGTACGCACCTTTCTGCTTTCAAGGAGTCTATAGGCCGTGTCATCAAGGAATATTACAATAAGAATTTCGAGTATTCGGATATTCGTGCGGGTATCGTGGCCGCTATCAGCATAAAAGTGGAGGAGCCTGTATTCGAGAGCCAGACAAAGACCAAGCTCGGCTCGAAAGATATAGGACCGGACGGCCCTACGGTAGCGAAGTTTATCGGTGATTTCATCAAGAATGACCTGGATAACTATTTGCATAAGAATATGGAGACTTCGGAGCTTTTACTGAAAAAGATCTTGGAGTCCGAGAAAGAGCGCAAGGCGATCGCCGGTGTTACGAAGCTGGCCCGCGAGCGTGCGAAGAAAGCGAATTTACATAATAAGAAACTAAGGGATTGCCGGATTCACCTGACCGACTCGAAAGGGGATCTGCTAGAGGAAAGTAGTATCTTTATCACGGAGGGTGACTCGGCTAGCGGTTCTATCACGAAGAGCCGTAACCCGAATTACCAAGCTGTATTTAGTTTGAGGGGTAAGCCCTTGAATAGTTATGGCTTGACAAAGAAGATCGTTTACGAGAACGAGGAGTTTAACTTGCTTCAAGCGGCCTTGAATATTGAGGATGGCTTGGAAGGTTTGCGGTATAATAAGGTGATTATCGCGACAGATGCCGACGTGGACGGGATGCATATCCGTTTATTGTTGATTACCTTCTTCTTGCAATTCTTCCCCGATTTGATTAAGCGTAATCATGTTTATATCTTGCAAACCCCGTTATTCCGGGTACGTAACCGGCAGAAGACGTGGTATTGTTATTCAGAGGAGGAACGCTTGGCTGCCATAGCCGCTGCCGGGAAGAATCCGGAGATCACCCGATTCAAAGGTCTGGGAGAGATCTCTCCCGATGAGTTCAAGCATTTTATCGGCAAGGATATACGCCTTGATCCGGTGACAATGAAGAAAGAGGACCTCGTGAAAGATATGCTCGAGTTCTATATGGGGAAGAATACCATGGAGCGACAGAACTTTATTATCGATAACTTAGTGGTTGAAGAAGATGTCATCAATTGAAAATAAACGTATCGCGCTTTTTCCCGGTACCTTCGATCCTTTTACGATCGGGCATCAATCCTTGGTAAGGCGTGGGTTGGAACTGGTGGACGAGATCGTGATCTCGATCGGTATCAACGATAAGAAGCTTACCTATTTCTCCTTGGAGAAGCGGATGGAAGCGATCTGGAATCTATACAAGGATAATCCAAGGGTGAAAGTCATGTCATATAATCAATTGACGGTGGATTTCGCTAAAGAGGTCGGAGCCGGCTTTATCTTAAGAGGAATCCGTACGGTCAATGATTTCGAATATGAGAAGACGATCGCGGACGTGAATCGTAAGTTGACGGGTATCGAGACTTTTATCTTGTTTACGGAACCGGAGCATACGCATATTAGCTCAAGCATTGTCCGTGAGTTGTTACGCTACGGCAAAGACATTTCCCAATTCGTCCCTAAAGAGACGAGATTGTATTGAAAATTATGAAACGAATATATCTGATGAAAAGAATCGTCTTATCCCTGCTGATCGTCCTAGGTGTGTTTACCGGAGCGACAGCGCAAAAAGCGAATATGGATGCCCGGAAGCTCCAATTGGCTTTATTCGCTATATCTAATCTATATGTCGACTCTACTAGCGAGACGAAGTTGGTGGAAGACGCTATAGTCGGCATGTTGGATAAGCTAGACCCTCATTCCAATTATATGGACCCGGAGGAGACGAAAGAGATGACCGAGCCTTTACAAGGCAATTTCGATGGTATCGGCATACAGTTCAATATGTTGACGGATACGCTTTACGTGATTCAGGTAATCCCCGGAGGTCCCTCTGAGAAGGTGGGGTTGATGGCGGGCGACCGTATTATCCAAGTAGACGATACCTTGATCGCCGGCGTGAAGATGAAGACTACCGATATCATGAAGAAACTACGCGGACCGAAAGGTACCGAGGTGCGTGTGAAAGTAAAGCGAGGCAAGTCGCCGGAATTGATGGATTTCAAGATCGTTCGCGGTAAGATTCCCGTGTATAGTCTGGATGCCGCTTATATGGCGGATAAGAATACCGGTTATATTAAGTTGAACCGTTTCGCCGCTTCTTCCGCCGATGAATTCAGGGAGGCGTTGGAGAAGCTCCGGAAACAGGGCATGAAGAACTTGATTCTGGATTTGCAGGGAAATGGTGGGGGATATTTGAATATCGCCATAGAGTTAGCGGATGAGTTCTTGGATAAAAACCGGTTGATCGTTTATACGAAAGGGAGTAAGCAACCTCGTGAGGAGGCGAACTCTACCGCTCGTGGACAATTCCAAGAGGGACGTTTGGTCGTGCTGGTGGACGAGTCCTCGGCTTCGGCCAGCGAGATCGTCTCCGGCGCTATTCAAGATTGGGACCGTGGAGTGATCGTAGGTCGCCGTACCTTTGGCAAAGGTTTGGTACAGAAACCGATTCCCCTGCCGGATGGTTCCATGATTCGTTTGACGGTTTCCCGTTACTATACACCCACCGGACGTTGTATACAAAAGCCTTACGAGAACGGGAAGATGGAGGAGTACCACCATGATCTGATCGACCGTTATAACCGGGGGGAGTTGATGAGTGCCGATAGCATTCATTTCCCGGATTCAATGAGGTATAACACCTTGGTTACCGAGCGTACCGTATATGGGGGTGGAGGTATTATGCCGGACGTGTTCATCCCGGTAGATACGGCTCGCTATACGGATTATCACCGGAAACTGGTAGCTTCCGGTTTGGTCAATCGGGTGTCCATGAATTATCTGGATCGTAATCGGAACCAGATGATGGCTAAATATCCGAAATTCCAGCAGTATAAGCAAGGTTTCGTGGTCGGAGAGGATATCATGGAGGAGCTTCTTAAGATGGCCGGCGATGAGAAGATTGAGTTTGAGGAAGAGCAATATAATCGTTCGAAGCCGTTGATCATGCTTCAGATCAAGGCGCTTATCGCACGGGATCTCTATGATATGGCGCAGTACTTCCAGATTATCAATGATGATAATCCAAGTTACCAGAAAGCGCTTCAGATTATTAATAATAAAGAAACTTACAATAGGCTTTTAGGACGTTAGCCAACGTAAACTGATAAGGGTATGTATTGGACGCTTTTTCTGACATTCGTGAAAATCGGTATGTTTACCATCGGAGGTGGTTACGCCATGTTGCCGCTTATCCAGCGGGATGTGGTAGACCGGGGGTGGATGACGAAAGAGGACTTTATCGACGTTTTCTCCGTGGCCCAATCGTTGCCGGGTATTTTCGCCGTGAATATAGCGATCTTCGTGGGTTATAAACTGAAGAAGACATGGGGCGGTTTTGTTTGTGCCTTGGGCACGATTCTCCCTTCTTTTGTAATCATGCTCTTGATCGCGTTATTCTTTACGCAGGTAAAGGATAATGTATGGGTGGAGAAGGCGTTTATGGGATTGCGTCCGGCGGTGGTCGCCTTGATCGCCGTGCCTTGTCTGACAACCGCACGTTCTATCAAGTTGAGTTACGTGCAAATGATCATACCTGTCGGGGCGGCATTGCTGATCTGGATGGGTGGGGTGTCTCCCGCTTGGATTATCTTGGCGGCTATAGCCGGAGGTTTGGTGTATGGTTTAAATAAGAAGGGCTGATATGATTTGGTTACAATTATTATATGTATATCTGAAGATCGGTATATTGGGCTTTGGTGGTGGGTATGCGATGTTATCCTTGATACAAGCCGACGTGGTGGACCGCTATGGTTGGATTTCCTTGCAGGAGTTTACCGATATTGTCGCTATCTCTCAAATGACACCCGGACCGATCGGTATCAATAGCGCCACCTATATAGGGTATACGGCGGTGCATAATGCGGGGTATTCGGAGACGATGAGTATCCTAGGATCTTGCCTGACGACATTTGCGGTATGTCTGCCTTCTTTCTTATTGGTCCTTCTGATCTCTTATTTCTTCGCTAAGTTTCGGAATAATAAATATGTAGAGGCGGCTTTCCTTGGATTACGCCCGGCTACGGTGGGACTGATCGCTGCCGCTGCCTTGCTATTAATGAATAAAGAGAACTTCATCGACTACAAGAGCTTCTTGATCTTTGGTGCCGCTTTCATCCTAACATGGAAATTCAAGGTACATCCTATCTTGATGATCATCTTGGCGGGTATCGCGGGTATTATTTTATATTGGTAATCCCGATGTCGATGGAATTGCCCGTTTAATCGGTGAAAACAGCCCCTTTTTCTAGTCTGGTTGCCCATGTTTTTAAGGTAATATAGTTTTGCTTTCGTAAAAAGATAGAAAACGAAGGCAATATGAAACAATACGCTTTATTATTCGCATGTCTGTTCTTCCTCTGTGTAGGGAGTAAGGCACAAGAGCAACCTACCCGATGGACGTTGCGCGCTTGCTTGGATTACGCTTTGGAGCATAATATCCAAGTAAAGAAAAGCAAGGTGTCGCATCTTTCCGGTATAGAGGATACGAAGCAGGCGAAAGCACAGCTTTTCCCTTCCCTTTCGGCTTCGGTTACCCAAGGATTCGTGAATTATCCTTCGAGCGACGCCGCTACGAATAATAGCTATAGCGGTAATTATGCGCTGAACGCTAAATGGACGCTTTTTGATGGAGGGCAACGTGTACAGGCGATCAAGCAACAGGAAATACAAAATACCGTCGATGAGCTGGGTATCGAGCAAAACGAGGATGATATCCAAATCTCCTTGATACAGACCTATATGCAGGTACTATATGCGATGGAGTCCGTTCGTATCAACCAAAATACGGTCGAGGTATCTACGGCGCAACGGGATCGTGCGGTGGAGTTGCTACGTGCCGGTTCGATCTCGAAAGTGGATTTGGCTCAGTTGGAAAGCCAGTTAAGCACCGATAAATATCAATTGGTCGTAGCCCAGACGAATCTAGACAATTATAAGTTGCAATTGAAGCAATTACTAGAACTGGATATAACCGAAGAGATCGAATTGGTGATGCCGGAGCTTACGGAGAAAGATATCTTAACCCCGCTTCCGAGCAAGCAAACGATTTACAATACCTCTCTGGCCGTGATGCCGCAAATAAAGAGCAGTGAGCTGGCCGTGGACATCGCCGAGCTGGAGAAGAAAAAGGCGAAAGGTGCTTTCCTTCCTTCGCTCTCCATGAACGCCGGGCTGGGTACCGGCCATCTTTCCGGAACGGATTACGCTTTCGGTAGCCAGGTCTGGAATAGTTTCAACGAGAGTGTCGGATTGACGATCAGCATCCCTATCTTCAGTAACCGTCAGTATAAGACGGCCTATAACAAGGCGAAATACGCGATTACCACCAGCCAGTTGGAGTTGCTGAATACCCAAAAACAATTGCTGCAAACCGTGGAGGGGATCTATCTGGACGCTACCTCGTCGCAGACCCAATATACCTCGGCTACCGAACGCTTGAGTTACGTGAAAGAAAGCTATAACTTGATCGATGAGCAATTCAGCCTCGGTATGAAAAATACGCTTGAGCTATTGACGGAGAAGAACAATTATCTGACCGCCCAGCAAGAGCAGCTACAAGCGAAATACATGGCCTTGATGAGCGTTCAATTGCTGAATGTTTATCAGAAGAAGCCGGTTGCGGAGAATTATTAACCCACTAATGGATATATTTACTCCACTCTCTTTTTTCAAGGTTACCCTGCGACGGAGGTCGCGGGGGCCTTTTGAACAAGAATACAACGTAAAACAGAAATAAAACGAATCAGAATATGGACAAGAAGAAACTAATCATGGGCGGTGTTGCCGTTATCCTTATAGCGGGGGGCGTGTTCCTTTTCACGGGCAAATCCTCGAAAGGCGGGATCAAGCTGGAGACCGCTAAAGTAGGGCGCAGCACGATCACGAATACGGTTACGGCCACCGGTACGGTAGAGCCCGTTACCGAGGTTGAGGTAGGTACGCAGGTCTCCGGTATCATCGATAAGTTGTACGCTGATTATAACGACGTGGTGAAAGCCGGCCAACTGATCGCCGAGATGGATAAGATCAACCTCCAAGCCGAGCTTCGTTCCGCCGAGGCGCAATTGGCGAGCAGCAAGACGGAGTTCGAGTATCAACAGAAGAACTACGCACGTAGCAAGGTGCTTCACGAGAAACAATTGATTAGCGATACGGATTATGAGACGGCTACCTATAATTACGAGAAGGCGAGGGCCGCTTACGACCAGAGTCAGGCCTCCATGGTAAAGGTAAACCGTAATCTCGAATATGCCACGATCACGAGCCCTATAGACGGAGTGGTTATCAACCGGGCCGTTGAGGAAGGGCAGACCGTTGCCGCCGGCTTCGAGACCCCGACGCTGTTTACCATTGCCGCCGACTTGACGAAGATGCAGGTAATAGCGGATGTGGATGAGGCGGATATAGGTAATGTGGAGGAAGGCCAACGGGTTAGTTTTACGGTGGATGCCTATCCGAACGATCAATTCGAGGGCGTGGTTCGCCAGATTCGCCTTGGGGATAGCGAAAGCACCTCCAGCGCTTCTTCCAGTACTTCTTCTTCTACGGTCGTTACCTACGAGGTAGTGATTACGGCAGATAATCCGGACTTGAAACTGAAACCTCGCTTGACGGCGAATATCACGATTTATACGTTGGAACGTGCGAATATCCTGACCTTGCCGAACAAGGCACTTCGTTTTATCCCCGAGCCCGCCATCATGGAATCGTTGGGTATGACCGTGACGGATCCGAATGCGGAGGTACAACCCGGAAAACGCTTGGTTTGGTCCCGCCAAGGAAATACCTTGAGCCCGAGGCAGATTACGGTCGGAACCAGCAACAACAGCGTGACCGAAGTAACCGAGGGCTTGAGCGAGGGCGATGAGGTAGCCGTAGATTTAGCGAGCGCCGCCAACATGCCGGAAGTAGGTGCAGGAGCGGAGCGTAGCCCCTTCATGCCGGGCCCTCCGGGAAGCAACAAAAATAAGAGATAGTTTGCGTCATGAAAGAAATTATCAGATTAGACAATATAAAACGAGACTTCCACGTTGGCGACGAGACCGTCCATGCCCTGCGAGGCGTGTCGTTCACGATTCGCGAGGGGGAGTTCGTTACGATCATGGGAACCTCCGGCTCCGGAAAGAGTACGTTGCTGAACACGCTGGGTTGCCTTGATACTCCTACGAGCGGGGAGTATTACTTAGACGGAGTATCCGTGCGCACCATGAACAAGCGGCAGCGAGCGACCCTCCGGAATCGCAAGATCGGATTCGTTTTTCAAAATTACAATCTGTTGCCGAAGACGACAGCGGTAGAGAACGTAGAGCTTCCTCTCATGTACAATCCTACTTATAAAGCGGCCCAACGTAGGGAGAAGGCGGTCAACGCCTTGATCGCCGTGGGCTTGGGAGACCGACTGATGCATAAAAGTAACCAGATGTCCGGTGGCCAGATGCAGCGTGTGGCGATCGCCCGTGCCTTGGTGAACGATCCGGCGGTGATCCTTGCGGATGAGGCTACCGGCAACTTGGATACCCGTACCTCTTTCGAGATCTTGGTGCTCTTCCAGCGCCTGCACGCCGAGGGACGCACGATTATCTTCGTCACCCACAACCCGGAGATCGCCCAATACAGCAGCCGGAATATCACGTTGCGCGACGGTCATGTAACCGCCGATACGGTGAATACGAATATCTTGAGCGCCGCCGAGGCTTTGGCCCGCCTGCCCAAGAATGATGATTAGAATAATGAATTAATGTGGTAATAGCATATTATTTAGAATGAATACGACGAATTTACTAAAGATAGCCCTCCGGGCCTTGGCCAATAACAAGCTGCGGGGATTCCTCACAATGCTGGGTATCATCATCGGCGTGGCTTCCGTGATCACGATGCTGGCCATTGGTCAAGGCTCGAAGCGGAGTATACAGGCGCAGATCAGCGAGATGGGCTCGAACATGATCATGATCCAGCCGGGAGCCGACATGCGTGGTGGTGTCCGCCAAGACGCCTCTGCCATGGAGACGCTGAAGCTACAGGACTACGAGGATATCGTGAACGAGACTCGCTACGTCTCCGCCACTTCGCCCTCCGTGAACAGTAGCGGGCAGGTCATCTATGGCGCCAACAATGCCCCGACCACCGTCTACGGTATCAGCCCGGATTATATGGAGATACGCCGATACGAGGTGGAGGATGGCGATATGTTCAGCGATCAGGACGTGCAGACCGCCGCCAAGGTATGCGTGATCGGGAAGACGGTGGTGGATAACCTTTTCCCCGGCGGAGAGAATCCCGTCGGTAAGGTGATCCGTTTCCAGAAGCTACCGTTCCGGGTCGTGGGCGTACTGAAAAGCAAAGGATACAATAGCATGGGAATGGACCAAGACGACCTGATCTTAGCTCCATACACAACTATTCAAAAAAAGGTCTTGGCCATTACCCATTTGCAAGGTATAACCTGCTCGGCGCTCAAGGAGGAGTACACCGATCAGGCCATAGACGAGATATCGGAGATACTGAGGCGTAACCATAGGCTGCGGGAAACCGATGATGATGATTTCACGATCCGGAGTATGCAGGAGTTGAGCACGATGTTGACAAGTACGACGGATATAATGACGACGTTGCTGGCCGCGGTGGCTGGTATCTCTCTTCTCGTTGGTGGTATCGGTATCATGAATATCATGTACGTGAGCGTGACGGAGCGTACGCGGGAGATCGGCCTCCGTATGAGTATCGGCGCGAAAGGCATGGATATCTTGGCTCAGTTCTTGATCGAGTCTATCCTTATCAGCGTGACCGGAGGATTGATCGGCGTGCTTTTCGGCGTGGGAGCCGCCTTGATCGTGAATGTCGTGGCGCATTTCCCGATCTATATCCAGCCGTGGAGCGTACTGCTCTCTTTCGTGGTATGTACGGTGACGGGCGTGTTCTTCGGATGGTACCCGGCCAAGAAGGCGGCGCAGCTCGACCCGATCGAGGCCATACGCTATGAGTAGACGAATGCTCACTAGATAAGGCTACATGGCTCATATAACGGTAGGAATGACTATATTTGCGTAGCACTAAAGAGGATAATAAGATGAATGACACACCACAATCTCCCCCTATCAAAGGTTTGGGAAAGTTGATACACATCGCGGGATGGGGTATCCTGTTCTGCTCCCCCTTTTTCTTCACGGGGAGGGAGTCGCAAGTCACGTTCGAGGGCTATTTCCGGAGCATCATCGTGCCGCTTTCCTTCATGCTCGTCTTCTACTTGAATTACGGGTGGCTGGTGAGGCGGTATTTGTTTAACCGCCGGACAGGGCGTTTCCTGCTGATCAACCTATTGCTTATCGGGGGTATGATGCTGTTCGTGCATCTCTGCATGCGCTATTTCTATCCGCCGGAGATGCATCACCCACCCCGTCCGCCCCGCCCGTTGAACGAGACGGTGGGGTTCTTTCTCGTCAACGCCGTTATCTACTCCTTGGTAGCCGGCCTTAGCGTGGCGATCAAGATGACGGACGGATGGTACCGGGTGGCGGCTATCCAGCGGGAACTGGAGAAGGAACGTGCCGAGGCGGAATTGCAGAACCTGAAGAGCCAGCTTAATCCGCATTTCCTGTTTAATACGTTGAATAATATCTATAGCTTGATAGCGTTCAGCCCGGAGAAGGCACAGGAGGCGGTGCACGATTTGAGCCGCTTGCTTCGCTATGTCTTGTATGAGAGTAGCCAGCCTTTTGTCCCATTGGAGAAGGATTTCGACTTCCTTCGTAATTATGTGGAGCTGATGCGTATACGCCTGCCCAAACATGTGGAGCTGAAAACGAATATCGTCGCTTCCTCCCCGGGAACCTTGATCGCCCCCCTGTTGTTTATCTCCTTGGTTGAGAATGCGTTTAAGCATGGGGTGAGCAATAATAAGCCGTCTTTCATCCATTTGGATATCCATCAGGAGGGGGCGGAGGTAGTTTGTACTATTGTGAATAGCTATTTCCCGAAAAGCCCGGATCAAGATAAAAGTGGTTCCGGTATCGGGCTGGTGAATCTGGAGAAACGCTTGGGGCTGCTCTATCCGGGGCATTTCTCGTTCCAATGCGGTCGGGAGGGGGATAACTATTCTTCTTATCTATCAATTACTATAAACGAGACTGAGATATGAGATTGACTTGCGCTATTATTGACGATGAACCTTTAGCGGTTAGCTTGCTGGAAAGCTACGTCTTGAAAACTCCGTTTCTGGATTTGCAGGGGACTTATAATAGTGCCTTGGACGCTCTTTCCGACTTACGGGATCGGCCGGTGGATCTGCTTTTTCTGGATATCCAGATGCCGGAGTTGAGCGGATTGGAGTTCTCCCGTATCTTGAACGCCGATACTCGTGTCATCTTTACGACGGCTTTCGATCAATATGCCGTGGATAGTTACCGGGTAAATGCGCTGGATTATTTGTTGAAGCCAATTAGTTATCCGGACTTCCTTGCCTCGGCGAATAAGGCGTTGCGATGGTATGAGTTGCTCCGTAAGCCGGTGTCTTCGGAAGAGAAGGAAGAATCTGCGCCAATTGCGGAGAAGGGCGGGATGGAGAGTATTTTCGTCAAGAGTGAGTATAAGCTGTTGCAAATAGAGCTGCGCAAGATATTATATATTGAAGGATTAAAGGATTACGTGAAGATATTCGTGGAGGATGAGCCCCGTCCGGTCCTTTCGTTGATGAGCATGAAGAGTTTGGAGGATATGTTACCTTCGGATCGCTTTGTGCGTGTTCATCGCTCTTTTATCGTCCAGCCGGAGAAGATCAAGGTGATCGAGCGGAATCGGATTGTCTTTGGAAAGGAGTATATCCCGATCTCCGACAATTATAAACAGCATTTCCTAGAGATGATAGAGCGTAGATCGATCCTGCCGAAATAACCGCTGGTTAGTTGAACAACTGGAGCAATAATTTCTCTATCGCTACGGTCATAGGACGTCCGTCGCAGGAATAGTTGTTTACGAATAGGGCGATGGCGTATTGCTTATCGCCTTTGTTTATATATCCCGCGTATCCTTTTACCCGGCTCATGCTTCCGCTTTTAAGATGGGCTTTTCCTTGGAGGGATGAGCCTTTTAAGAAATTCCTCACCGAGCCTTCTACCCCCGCTACGGGCAATGATTCGTAGAAGGCTGTGTGTTGTTGTGAACAGGTTTTCATATAAATCAATAAATCAGCTACAAAAGCTGTTGATAACTTGTTGGTAACCGCAAGACCGCTACCGTCGTACATCCAGACGCACGAGAGGTCGAGTCCTTTCCCTTGCCAATATTCCCGAAGCACTTGGATACCCCGGTTAAAAGAAGACAGAACCTCTCCCTTACGGGGCGTATAGCGTAGGCCGATTGTCTTGATCAAGGCATCGGCGAATAAATTATGGCTGACATGATTGGTCACTTCCACGATTTCCCGAAGCGTAGGGGAGTAAGTGGTAACAATCTCGGTCCGTTTCCCGGGTTGCCACCTACCGGCTTCCCGCAAGATACGGAAACAAGACGGTGATTCGCCGACCGTGATCCCTTCATGTTCCAATTGCCTAGTGAGATAATCCGCTAGGAAAAGAGCCGGGTCGGGAATATCCCCTTTGAGCGGATACCATTCCCGGTTAGCGGGGACAATGCCATATAAATAACGATCCGTGGCGAATGGCGCCCCTACGATAAAAGAACTATCCGAAGATACTTGCTGGGCCGTTAAGTAATTATGGAAATGGATGCCGGATAATTCCGGTTCGGTTCCTTTCAACTTCGGGCGGGTTCCGGGAGCTCCGGTTTGCAACCCTAATTTATAAAGATTGTCGAATACGCAAAGCCCATAGCTTCCGGCACCATAATAACTACCCATATCTTCGCCAACCCATTTAAGGGAAGTGCCTTCCGTGTCAAATATACTTTCATCAGCGATTACGGCTCCTTGTATTTTATGGATACCCACCTTTTTCAAGGCGGAGATCCATTCCTGTAGAAACCGCTTATGATCCGGGGCAAAATGCGCTGAGCCAAGGCTGGGATCTCCGCTTCCCTTGATATATAAATTGCCTTTTAACAAGCCGTTCTCGATGGAGCCGTCGTATTCTAATGCCGTAGGAAAGCGATAATCCTCGCCCAGTATCTCCAATGCGGTAGCGGTCGTAACCGTTTTCATGACCGAGGCTGGGGTCAGCTGCCGGATTGTATCGTAAGCGAATACCGTCTCGCCACTGTTAACCTCTTTCACGATCAAGGAAAATGAAGCTCCTTCCATATAAGGCTTGCGCAGGAATTGCTTGATAGGTTGTGGAGTCTGTGCCCCCACTGAAAGGTATAAGCAAGAAATGAGGAAGAAAAAGGATATTTTACGTATCATGATGTTTATATATTCTACTTTATTCTATCTTTGTCGCAAGCAAAGATATGAAAATAATATGAATCCACTGTTTGACAAGCCTTTTACGTTTGACCGTGTAATACGCATAGTGTTCGGTATACTGGTCATCTCAGGAATTATTTATTTGATAGCCTTATTACGAAACGCTTTGTTACCTTTCCTGATCGCTTGGTTACTGGCTTATATGATGCAACCGTTCGTAAAGTTCTTCCAATATAAATTATGTTTTAAGAGCCGCATCTTATCGATTATGGCGGTATTGGTGACTTTAGGGCTATTGATAACGTTGCTGGTAGTCATGGTCATTCCTTCCATCGCGGCTGAGGCGGATAAAACGCTAGAACTGATCCGCACACATGATCCCGGTGAAGGTCATGTCCCTTTGATCCCGCATTCATGGATGGAATATCTGGAAAGTAATGTGAACTTCGCCCAGATCATGGAGTTATTGAGTAAGGAGAATTTGTTGAAAGCGGTGAAGCAGATTGCGCCCCAGTTATGGTCTATCTTATCGAACACTTTCTCAATCCTTTTCAGTATCACGATCGTGTTCGTGATCTTGCTTTACTTTATTTTCATCCTTTTGGATTATGAGAAGATCGCGAATGGTTGGATCGATTTGATACCGGAGCGTTACCGTCCGTTCCTGCAAGGTTTGGCTGAGGATGTGGAATACAGCATGAACCGTTATTTCCGCGGACAATCGTTGATCGCTCTTTCTGTAGGGGTTCTCCTCGCGATTGGTTTTAAGATCATTAATTTCCCGTTGGCGGTCACGCTGGGCCTGTTTATCGGTGTGCTGAACTTAATTCCCTATATGCAGGCGATCGGTATTATCCCGATGATTCTATTGAGCTTATTGCGTTCGGCCGAGACTGGAGAGAACTTCTGGTTGATCTTTGGTATGGCTATTTTAGTCTTGGGTATCGTACAATGTATACAGGATTTATATCTTACCCCCCGCATAATGGGTAAGGCTATGGGACTGAATCCCGCCATCATCTTACTCTCATTATCCATCTGGGGAACGATCTTAGGCTTTATCGGCTTAATAATAGCCCTCCCATTAACAACCTTATGCTTATCTTATTATAAACGATTTATCTTGCATGAATATAATGAGTTAGATTCCAGAAGCCTTGCTCATCAACCTAAACAAGAGGAAATAAATTCAGATTTAATCGCAAAAAAATAGCCATATCTATTGCGTATTAAAAAAATATCCCTACCTTTGCACCCGCATTACAGAAGTAACGCATAGGATGATTCGCTAGCTCAGCTGGTAGAGCACAACACTTTTAATGTTGGGGTCCTGGGTTCGAGCCCCAGGCGGATCACTGAAAACAAAAGAAAAATCAAGCAAATCCCTGATAATCAGACATTATCAGGGATTTCTTTTTTCTGGCAGGTAGCAGAAAATAGCCGTTTCAAGCATATTATCGGTGGATAAATCGTGGGACTAAAATTTAGTTCAAAAAAGTCCCACGAATTTGTATCTTTCTCACTGATTCATAGTCTTTTGCATAGACTGACTTTGGAAGAGAATACATAGTTTTGTAACTTTAAAAACGATGTAAAAATGGCTCGAAAATCATTTTCTGTATTGTTCTTCATCAAGAAAGGCAAATTATTAAAGAACGGAGAAGCACCAGTGTGCATGAGAATCACCGTAAACGGCTGTATGGTAGATATTTCTATCAAAAGAAGCTGTCCCGTAAACCTATGGAATCAGGCAAAAGAAAATTCAAAAGGCAAAGACCGTATGTCGGTGGAACTGAACCACTACTTAGAAATCACCCGTTCGCACGTACACCAAATTTATAGAGAACTGGAAACTTCCGGCAAAGTTATTACTGTTGATCTTGTGAGAAAGTTGTTTTATGGTGTGGACGAAGATAACAAAACGCTATTGCAGGTATTCAGAGAGCATAACGAACAAAGCCGTAAGCTGATCGGCAAAGACTTTGTAAGTAAGACCGTTCAACGGTATGAAACCACTACCCGATATTTAGAGGAATTCATTAAGAAAGAATATCAGCTATCGGATATTGCTCTGAATAATTTGGAAGCTAACTTTATTTCTAAGTTTGATGCATTCTTGAAAATAGAAAAAGGTTGTGCGCAGAACTCTGCTATCACCCGACTAAAGAACTTGAAGAAGATTATCCGCATTGCTTTGGAAAACGACTGGATAAAGAAAGATCCATTTGCTTACTACCGCTTCAAACTGGAAGAAACTGATCCCGAATTTCTGACGATGGACGAGATTAAAATCATTCTCGCTAAAGAGTTCACAATTAAACGAGTAGAACAGGTACGTGACGTTTTTGTCTTTTGCATTTTTACTGGCTTGGCGTTCAGCGATGTGAAAGATTTATCACCCGAACACTTGGTAAAAGACAACAAAGGGGAACTTTGGATAAGGAAGAACCGCCAAAAGACCAAAATCATGTGTAACATTCCTGTGTTACCTGTGGCAGCTTCTATTCTTGAAAAGTATAAAAATGTGGTAGAATGTACCGGAAAACTATTGCCAGTATTGAGCAATCAACGCATGAACAGTTATTTGAAAGAGATTGCAGATGTATGCGGATTACAGAAAAATCTGTGCACACACGTTGCCCGGCACTCCTATGCCACCTCTATATGCCTAGCGAATGGCGTGAGTATGGAAAATGTTGCCAAGATGTTAGGTCATGCAGATACGAACGTAACTAAACACTATGCACGGGTATTGGATCAGAATATTCTAAAGGATATGCAGAAAGTAAATAGCTGTTTGTCGGAATTAGCTATATAAATAAGACTATAGCCAATATAGAAAAAGGATTGGGAAAAATGAATTCATTTTCTCAATCCTTTTTCTATTAAAGTAAGTTTTCCAGAACTCAATATGAAACATTGACAAAGGTAAGTTCCGTATTTAGCCTGTTCAAGTCCAAGCCTTCGGTTTAGATAAAAATCTTCCTCTCATTGCATTCGAGCGTATTTTTATCTAAAGACTTGCACAGACTAAATACTTCACTGGAAAAGTCAATGATTCAAATTAAATTCCGAAAAACAATATTTTCGAGGGTGGCAGGTTATTCCTTCCAGCTTTCAAAATAGTGCTTTTGAAGTAGTTTATCAATGTCGCTCTGGCGGTAGATGATTTTACCTTTTATCTGGATAAAGGGAATTAGCCCTGTATCTCGCCACTCTTGCAGGGTTCGCAAACTGACATTCAGTTTTTTAGAAACCTCATTATTAGAAAGAAAGCACTCCCCGTTCAGGTGGGGCTTATAGTGCTTGACAATTGATTCAATACCGTTCAGCATTGAATCGAGCGAAGAAATGAACTCTTTGACTTGTGGTGTATCTTTATTTATTAGTTCCATGATTGAAAGATTGTTTTATTGAAATATTGATTTCAAGATTGCTAGATAGCTGGTTAGTTGCGCAGATAGTCACCTAGTGATGAAATGTTAAGTACATCTTTTCCCAGATCATAATCTATATAGAGCCGTTTGGATGCAGTGGTAATAAAATACTGGCTACCATCTTGCTGTATCTCATAAGTAGCGGGAGAAGCTTGTTTAGTGGTTTCCGATACATATATAATAGAAAGAAGATACTCTTTATCATTACGGTAGATAATAACCGTAGGATTCAGATTAACACTTTCCCATGTACCGACAATGGAAAACAGATTAAAGGACGGATAATCTTCTTTAGTTTTTTTCATAAGGTGTAGTTTGTTTGGGTGATTGATTCCGTGTTTCACTATCTGTAATAATTCTTTCTATATCAGAAGATTTATAATAAATCTTACTGCCGATTTGAGAATAAGCCAGTCGCCCGCTACTCCGATAATATTGCAGTGTTCGCTTGCTAAAGCCCAACAACAGACATACTTCCTGACTATCCAGCCAGTTTTCTACTTTCTGGGTATGAGCGCTGCACAAACTTTCTATTCGTTTGGCAAACTCGGTGAACCGTTCGCAGACATACGAAAAGGTTCTCTTTTCAATGGTTACTACTTCCATACTTCTAATTTTAAATGGTTTATAAAACGTGTTGATTCTATTTTCATCGGCAAATGAAAGAAGAATCAAGAGCCGTTTTCAAAACTGTCCAGAAGTGGTATGAAGTGGTTAGTATTGGCTTGATAGCAAAAAACTTTCTTTCACTGCAAATTTACTAAGCAGATTATTTGTATGTTTCCAATAAGTAACATATATTTGTTCCCGAATAGTAACAATATATAAAATGAAAGGAATAAGCACAATAGGAGAAAGAGATCGGGAAGCCACTGAAAGGCGACTATTAGATACCATCGGTAAAATGATTGCCGAAGATGGCTTTGAAAAAATTGGCATTAATGCTATAGCAACCCAATCAAATGTTTCAAAGATTTTGATATACCGTTATTTTGGTTCTGTTGAGGGGCTTATGGCTGCTTATATAAAGCAATATGATTTCTGGCTCAATTTTCCCCTTGAATATCCTAATCGTGAAGAACTACCTTTGTTTGTAAAAAGAATGTTTCAGGGGCAGATTGAACAACTAAGGAATAATCCAACTCTAAAAAGGCTCTATCGGTGGGAACTATCATGCAATAATGATATGATCGTAAAACTAAGAGAACAACGAGAAAAGGTTGGAGTAAATCTTGTTAAGAAAGTGAGTGAACTAACAGGACATCCACAAAACGAAATAGCAGTAATGGCTTCCCTTTTGACAGCATCTATCACTTATCTTGTGATGCTGGAAGATTTCTGTCCGATATACAATGGTATTCCCTTGAATGAAAACTCTGGATGGGAACAGATAAACGAAGGAATTGAGCTATTTATCAATAAGGTATTTCAAAATGAACACTGATTTTATACAAATAGTCAGTTATGCTTCTAAAGCTCCTTCGGGGCATAACACACAACCTTGGAAATTCGTCATTGCCGATAGTGCAATTACGATTGTTCCTAACTTAGAAGTAGCACTACCTGTCGTTGACGGAAATAACCGGGAATTATTTATTAGTTTGGGTTGTGCGGTCGAAAACCTATGTATTGCAGCTAGTCACTTCGGTTATAAAACTCAACTAGCTGAATATAGTGTAAAAGGTATAATTATAGAATTAACAAAGAGTGACTTTATAATTGAAGATATTCTATTCCACCAAATAGAGAAACGACAGACAAACCGTAGTATCTACAATGGAAATAAAATATCAAATGGAGCACTGGAACAACTTCAATCCATTCATAAAAAAGGAACTATACAGTTATACTTTATCGAGATAGGGACATCACTAGCTGGCACAATAACTGACTATATAATGAAAGGGAATGAAATTCAAATGAATGATGTTACATTCAAGAATGAATTGCTTTCATGGATGAGATTTAATAATAGGCAAGTTGAATCTACACATGATGGATTAAGTTATCTGGTTTTTGGAAATCCACCACTTCCCAAAAGGTTAGCACGCCCAATAGTTAGCTTATTTCTGAAACCTGACATACAAAATAAGTCAGATAGAAAGAAAATAGTTTCTTCTTCTCATTTTGTGGTATGTACCATATTGCAGAATTCGTTTCAAGAGTGTATTAACGCTGGACGAACTCTGCAACGCTTTCTATTGAAAGCAACCGAGGTTGGAATTTCTTATGCGTTTCTGAATCAACCATGTGAAGTTGAAATATTAAATTCTGCCTTACAAGATAAGTTGCCAGTCAATAAGGATTTTCCAATCTTGATACTCAGAATAGGCTATGCAAAGTCAATTCCCTATTCTCCCCGTAAAAAGATTGAAACATTACTAATCTAATATTTTTTTACCCGCAATGTTCCCGAATAGTAACAATTAATATGATAACAATTTAATAAAACTAACATGAAGAAAATGGGATTGACATTCATTTATTTATGGCTTATCAGCCTTTGTTCCTGCCAAAAGGAACTAATCGAATATGAGAAAGGAGATGTGAAAGTATGCATTGAACAGGGTGAGCAATGGTTACATGATTTTCCTTTGTTCCTAGGTATCAATAAGAAAAATCCACCACAGATTGCTATCTGGCTGGAAGATACACAAGGGAAATATCTCTCAACAGTTTATGTAAGCCATAAAATTGCAACTCAATCATGGCAAGCATCGGGAGGAAACCGACGAAAAGAAGCTCTACCACACTGGTGTTATTCACGTCGAGTGAAATACGATGATGGACTTTATTTGCCAACAAAAAAAGAACCGTTAATAGACGGTATTTCAGGAGCAACCCCACACAAAAGCTTTGAAATCAAACTAAGCCCGACAACAACATTAAAGAAGTTCATAGTAAAAATAGAAATTAATCACTCTACTGATTTCAATGAATACTTTCCTAAATCCGCTAAAGAGGGAGAAGCTAACTATTCAGGAGGGAAAGAAGGAAGCGGACAACCAGCTATTATATATGCTGCTAATGTCAATTTGTCGTCAGGAGAAAAATCATTTGAAGCAAACCTGATTGGACATAGTAGTCCTGATGGAAGTTCTGGGGGGATCAACGAAGATACATCGAGACTGACAACTGCTTTACATATTGTAAAACGAATAAATGTAACTATCCAATGAAAAAGATTATCCTACTAATTATAGCAAATTGTATTGTTGCTATTGCAACAGCACAACAGACAGAACGCTTCACTTTTGCAACAAGTGTAGGAACAGGAATAGACATGAATGAACCAGCAACCACCCCATTTGCATGGCAGATTCTAGGTTATTATGCTATCAACAAACACTTATTTATGGGCATTGGGACTGGACTATCCATTTATGAGAAAACTCTAATCCCATTATTTGCAGATGTGAAATTTAGAATCATAAAACCAAGAAAATTCACACCTTATATAGAATGTGGTGTTGGCTATAGTTTTGCACCAGACCAAAATGCAAATGGAGGTTTTTACCTAAATCCATCCGCTGGAGTAGAATATTCAATTTATAAAGATAAGAAGTTGTTCCTGGCTTTAGGATATGAATCACAGAAGTTTGAACGGCTTAAGACACAAAAGCAATCATTACTTACAGCCGAGTTTGCAGAGAAACTGATGCACAATTCTATTGCAATAAAAATTGGATTCATGTTCTAAAAATATAATGATGTCATAAACAGAGAATACAATTAGCAACATGAGCCTATAATTATTTGAGGATTTCAGATGATTTGCGACCGTTAATAATCTATTTTTTATACTTTTGCATTGTACCAACTAACAAAAGTATTCACTTCTTATGAAACTCTGTATATAGCTACGCTCCTGCGAATAGCCTCCTTCAAGAAAGCTATTCAGCTATTTGACAAATAACGATTTATTTGCCACAGAGATTTACATCTTTTTATTTATGAATTTACGAGCAGGCAGACTATATTATACAGTCTGCCCGTGTCGTTTCATTTTACTATTGAACAATAAATCAATACATATAAACAAGTTATGATGACAAAAATATATCCACGCACCGGAGATAAGCAAACAGTCTATCTGAATGCCGTGATTAATGATCTACAAATTGAGGTAGGCGATTATACTATTTACAATGATTTTGTAGCTGATCCCTTGTTGTTTGAGAAGAACAATGTCCTTTATCATTATCCCATTCATCAGGAGAAGTTAATCATTGGCAAGTTCTGTTCTATTGCCTGTGGCACGAAGTTTCTATTTAATTGCGCCAATCACACACAGAAATCTCTGTCTACCTATACCTTTCCTCTATTCTATGAAGAATGGGAGTTGAAGAAGTCGAATATTACTACTGCATGGGATAATAAAGGCGATATTGTGATCGGCAATGATGTATGGATCGGCTACGAAGCTGTGATTATGGCGGGGGTTCATATAGGTGATGGTGCTATTATTGCCGCACGTGCCGTAGTAACCAAAGATGTCCCGCCTTATACGATTGTGGGCGGCACTCCTGCCAAAGAAATACGAAAACGCTTTGACGCAGAGGTGATTCAACAATTACTCATGCTGAAATGGTGGGATTGGGCTACTGATGAAATACGCCAGTATTTGCCATACATTACAGAGGGAAAACTAAATGAATTACTTACCGTTAAGAAAGATATAATATGAGGAATTTTGCAGAAGAAATGCTCTTAAAGATTGATGCTGAAATAGAATCAATCGGCTTCAATAATGATATAACCATCAATGATGCTCTGCACATAGTTAAGTATATTATTCCGCTATACGATCAATTAAGGAAGCTTACTGTAGATCATATATTTTCTTCTACAGAGGAAGAGATCTACTTTTTCAAAGAATTAAAACCTAACATTTTAGGCAGATACCTGTATTTCAACAAAGTCTACAGAATTGAATCACAATGCCCCAGCGGTAGTAATGATGTTATAAAAGAGTATCTAAACGATGAGCTTGGTGGATTAACATATTTCTTTCGCAGAAATCTGGAACTTTATCAATATTACCGTTCTAAAGCGACAACATATGATACCTACTATTTCATTCGAGGAAAAGCAGATATTCGTTTGTGTTGTGATAGTTTCCAATGTGATCGAGATCCCATGTTTTCAACTGGCTACGATCATAAGATAGCTAAGATATTGGCAAATGAAATGCTTCAAATCTATCTAAACAAACGGATTATCAATTTGGGGCAGTCGGAAGCTATAAACAAACAGGCTATCACCAAAATTCCGTATCCTGCAAATTGGACTAGCAATAAAATATTCCTGATAGAACTTGGCTATGCTCTATATGTTGCAGGAGATATTAACAACGGTAATATAACCGTGAAAGAAATAATGAATTTGTTGGGAGCGATGTTTAATATAGACTTGGGTGATTATTATCGTGGTTATATCACCCTGAAAAATAGAAAAAAGGATCGAACTCTCTATTTAAAAACATTGATAGAAAAACTACTTAAACGTATGGAGGAAGATGATGAGAAATAAAACAGACCGTATTTTTATTGATATAAAGGCGAATATGCGTATCTTTGTATCAACATCATAATAAGATGAGTAATTCCTTTAAAGAGGATCTTATATATAACATAACGTTCGCAGAACGTCTCAATATAGAAAACTGGCACTTTTCAAATGGGTAGAGAGTTTTGCGCGATGCTTATGCTATGCTTTGTCATAGCGTGGGCTCGCGTACTTCTACCCAAAGGTATGCCAGTACCTCTATATTGAAGTTGCGTGGGTTCACGCTTCTTTTTTCTAGTATTGACAACTTATAAAATATTGAATTATGAGGAAAATCAAATTGTATATAGCCGTTTCTCTTGATGGCTATATCGCTACGCCCGATGGCGGTGTAGAATGGCTGAATCAATTCCAAATCACAGGAAATGAAGACTATGGGTATAAAGAACTATATCTGTCTATTGATACGGTTCTAATGGGTGGGCGTACTTATAGAGATATAATAGGCTTCGGCTGTGAATGGCCTTATAAAGATAAGGTTTCTTATATTATTTCCCGAAATGAAGTGAATCTGACACCAGCAGCAGAAGTGCATTTCATAACTGACAACATTATATATAATGTAGAGAGATTGAAAAAACAAGAAGGCAAGGATATTTGGCTGGTAGGTGGCGGTGAACTTGTATCTATGCTGATGAATGCCGATCTAATAGATGAAATGCAACTTTGCTATCTTCCAATAGTTTTAGGTCAGGGATTTGCCCTGTTCCCCAACAAGCCGAAAGAAACTGTCTGGAAACTAATCGGTAGTAAATCATTTGATTCAGGAGCTATGCTAATAAGCTATTCAAAGTAAATTAAAGTAGAAAACTATCAAGTTGTCAGATACTTGGTAGTTTTCTACTTTTGCGAGAACTCATAATTCATTTTAGGTTCTTCCCTCTACTTTTGTGAAAGAAAACCAGCCTAATCAGCCTTAAAATCATCAAATTTATTTTTACCACCTTGTCAATAGGTTGTCAATTCATCTTCCGCAATATGCCGAATTTTGCTTCATCAATCGATTGAGAATAATAATGTTGAACTTAAAATTGAAGCAAAATGTATATAGACAACGAAAACTTCGAGAAGTGGATGGAGAAGCTATCCAAGAAACTCACCGAAATCGGGCAAGACTTGAAATCTCTTATCAATACCGATACTGTATTCGATGAAAATGAGAAGTTATTGGATAATCAGGATTTAGCTTTTCTACTAAAAGCATCTTTCAGAACTCTACAACGCTATCGGGCAAAAGGTGTACTTCCCTACTTTACTATCGGACGGAAAACGTACTATAGAGCCAGCGATATTCGGGCTTTCGTCCGTGAATATGCCGATTCTCAAACCTACAAACAGTTTGAAAAAGCCAATCAGTTAGCAAACCAGCCCTGATAGCAAAAAGTAGCAGAGGAAGGAAGCCTATATTCCGGCTATTCCTCTGTGCCACCACCCCGATTTAGCACAAACTGCCTCACCTATCGGTTCAGCCTGTTTCGCTAAATCGAGCAAGAGGGAACTGGACAAGTCCTGTTCTTCCCTCTTGCTCTGCGAGGCAAAGCCTTCGGCTTTAGAGTGTTACAAGAACATGCTGTAATGACACCTGTAATAAGCATTTTCTTTGCAATGCTTATTATCAGGCATTTATCTATTCATATTTCTATAAAAAAGTAATTACCATGCCAAACAGCAGTCGAAAAACGATATTCACTACCATTTCCATAGACAAGGAAACGGCAGCTTTAGTAGAGAAGATATGCAAACGCTATTCACTGAAAAAAAGCGAAGTTGTAAAGTTGGCGTTCGGATATATAGATAAGGCACATATCAACCCATCCGAAACCCCTGAATCTGTAAAATCAGAACTGTCGAGAATAAATAAGAGGCAAGATGATATTATTCGCTTTATCCGTCACTATGAGGAAGAACAACTGAATCCCATGATACGGGCTATAAATTCTATCGCTTTACGCTTTGATGCTATCGGCAAAACTTTGGAAACTCTTATTCTCTCTCAACTGGAAGCCAGCCAAGAGAAACACACAGCCGTACTCAAAAAGTTAAGTGAACAGTTCTGTAACCATGCCGATGTGATAAACAACCAATCGAAACAAATTAACGCACTCTACCAGATACACCAACGGGATTATAAAAAGTTGCTTCACCTAATACAACTCTATTCCGAACTTTCTGCTTGTGGTGTGATGGATAGCAAAAGGAAAGAGAATCTGAAAGCAGAGATTACAAACCTGATAAATACATAGGTTTATGCACATAGACTTTGCCCCACCATCGAACGGCACATATAATAATGCAGGAAGTAGCCGACAGCTAGCTAATTATATGGAACATGAAGATTTGGAACGGATGGAAAAGGGTATCTATACCGAAGGCTTTTTCAGTCTGACAGATGATAACATCTACAAATCAAAAGTCATAAAAGATATAGATAGTAATATCGGGCAACTCCTAAAGACGGATGCTAAATTTTATGCTATTCACGTCAGCCCATCGGAAAAGGAACTCCGAACGATGGGTAACACAGAGCAGGAGCAAGCCGAAGCCATGAAACTTTATATTCGTGAGGTATTTATTCCTGAATATGCCAAGAACTTCAACAAAGAACTATCAGCATCGGATATAAAGTTCTATGGCAAGATTCATTTTGACCGTAGTCGTTCTGATAATGAACTAAATATGCACTGTCATTTGATTGTGAGTAGAAAAGACCAAGCCAATAAAAAGAAGCTATCACCACTTACCAATCATAAGAATACCAAGAACGGGATAATCAAAGGAGGTTTTGACCGTGTTATTCTGTTCCAACAAGTGGAACAAGGCTTTGATAAGCTGTTCGGTTATCAACGACAACAAACAGAATATTTTGACTACCATAATGCTATGAAGAACAGTTCTATATCCGAGCAACTTAAACTACAGCAACAAGATTTTCAACACAGTGAAAGAAAAATAGAAGTCAATCAAGGTAACAGTCAAAAAAACTTGCTTTCTATCAATCTTAGAAACGAAGAAGCAACAGGCAATCATAAAAATAAACAATTACCTAATTCATTTATATCTTTTCTTTCATTTGGAACAGATATTTCAGCCAATCAAGAAGAACAAATATTAAAACCAAAGAAAAAGAAAAGAATCCGTAGGTAATAAAAATACAATATTCATTACATAAAAATGATAGAAAATGAATTCTCATATATAATGAGAAAAACTTTAACCATATATTACTTTCTCATTTAGATACAAATATTTATCATTTCACCAATGAATCCAAAGCAGTTTTCAAATCATTAATAAAAGGATTAATAATATCAGGATTATCAGAACAAAAGAAACCAATCAAGTTTATTCTTTCAAAGTGAGCTTGATGATTTTTGAACCAGTCTTTTCGCAACTCACGAAGTGGCTTGTCTGTCTGTTTAAAAGGAAAAGAATCTACTATAGCATCTTTGATCATTTCCATATTATAACCACTAGGTAAACTATCCCAAAACAAATGAGTTTTATCTGCGAGTAATAAATTAAGATAATTATAAGTCTGATATTCAGGGGTTCTTTTATCCGCTTCTATATTATTTGCACTAATAATAGCAGGCAACACAAGTATATTATGATTCTCATCTATAATCTTCTTAGTATCATCTTTTACTAGCACATCATTATCAAAAACAATTACAACAGACTTAAAATAATCATCAACCTTAAAAAGCGACTTCAAATTATCACACCCCAATTTGGCTGCAACAAGTATAAATTCATGCTTATAAGCAGTTTTAATGTCAAACTTCTCACTTGCTATAATTTGTTCAAAAATCCATTTAGCTTCTTCGTCTTCAAAATAAACTTTTATTGTAGGTGTTTTTTCATGTACTTGGGGCAATATTCCTAGCATATCATTTTTTATATTAATATATGTTGGATTTGCCATCAATTTAGGTCTCAGAACATCTTCTATATAAATAACTGAATCAATATTACGACCAGCTCGTGCAGTTTCATCACTGATTTTTAAGACCTCTTGTATTATTGTTAAAGAATGGGAAGTCATAATTACCTGCAAATGTAATTTTTTTGCTTCCTCTTTCATTAATTTAATTAATTTAATTTGCGCTCTAGGGTGAAATCCAGCATCAATCTCATCAATTAGCAAAATTCCACCATTATAATTATCTCCTTGTTCTCTTTTAAGTTTATTAAACGAGGCAAAAGCAGTTATTATTGAGCTCAAAGAATCCTGTCCTAGAGATATAGTCCGAGTTGAGTGTTCGAACTCAGGTAGTAATGATTTTTTAGTTGTCCCTTTTAATTCGTGCTTAGTAATATTATTACTTTCCACTATTTTATTATCAATAATAGACTTAAACTTCTCCTTTACGTAATTTCTATCTTCATCTGAAAGTCGCTTTAATAGTTCTGCATTTAAGGTTCCTTGATATTCTCCTATTGGCAACATTCTACTCATACTAAGAAAGAGTGTTGGAATGGTCACTTTAGCAGCAGGTCCAACTTCCCAATCCACTTGTGTTCCTCTAGGTACAACTTTTAGCCGCTGTTGTATCACAGTTCCCTTTTGTTCTCTATGTTCAGAAACGTTACATGTCTTTATAAGATCTGCTTTGCCTTCACATGAATAAGTTAGGGTAAAAGATGGCTTATCTACACGCTTTTGAACGTAATCTTTTTCTCGATCTAAATAAAAAAGCTCATGAAGTTGAGCCTGAAATGCCTTTTGAAATATAGTTGATCCTTTACTTATTTTTAATTCTGAACCATTAGCTATCAGACCTAATAATGTAGATTTTCCGATACCATTATGACCAGCAATAACAGTTATTCTTTCCGCAATATCAAACTCAATATTGCTAAACATCCTAAATGGGATTTCTCCAAATGTAATTTTTTTAACTCTCATAATTTAAAAATAGTATTAGCTTATGAATTTCTATATACAATTTTTGTTGATGTCTTCGTTCTTATATGTCTAAAAAATACAGGATTCCAATTTTCAATATCAGGTTGTTTTAGAGTTGGACTAAAAAATAATATTTCCTGCCCAAGTCTAGCATTATATGCTGTATGCTTAAAAGAATATTCTTTTCTGTTACAGTCAAAGTATAACTCTTTTATTTCTGGAACATTATCATATGATACAATCCAGTTTATATTTTTTATGTTCTTAATTTTTTCACTAACTAATTTGTGATTCTTGTCTTTATAATGATTCATATATAAAGAACTGCCTTTATCGAAATATGGTGGATCAAAATAAAAAATAATATTAGTATCTAAAGCCTCTTTTTGTATTTTTTCAATTAATTTGAGTGCATCCTTTTTATACAAACGAATGTCTTTTTTTCTTGATGCTATTTTTTTTATTCTTTGAATTAATTCCTCTTTATTAAACCTACAATCAATAAGATAATCTCCATTTTGTTCTACGCCACCTATCATTCCGCCATTAATAATGCCAGAACGATTTGTTCTATTTAAGAAAAAAGTAGAAAATCCAAGTTCCAATAAATCAGCTTTTTCTTTTTTGGTTTGAATTTCTTTTTGTTTTCTCCACTCTGCAATTGTGATTTCAGTCCTTTCGATTTTATCACAAAGATCCTTTGTCTTATTAAGCACACAATACCAAAAAGCATAAATAGCTCTATCCTTATCATTAATCGTTATTTTATTTACAAAGCCTTCAAGTAAAAGGAATAAGGCCACTGAAGCACCACCTGAATATGGCTCCACATAATGCCCATTTATATTATTATCTATACATATTTTGGCAATAAATGCAGATAATTTATTTTTTCCGCCGGGATAACGTAATGGAGAATAAAATTTACTCATCGATTATTGTCTGATTTATAAGTTCAAGTAAAGGTTGCAAATTAATAACTGTATTTTCCAATTGGGAAGGCTCAATATGATAATGCTGATTATGTACAAGCATATTAAATCCCTGTAGATCAATCACATTATTCTCCCCTTTTAGAAATGCAGCTAAAGCATTTCTTTGCCTATTATCAGGAAAGAGCTCCTGTTTGCTAATAATATATTGCAACATTCCTCTTAAAGATAATGATGTAGATGTATCTGTTCTTTGTCCTAATTTTAACAAATGACGAAATTCTTCTTTTATTTCTTCTTCGTTCAAAGCAAATTCATCAATCATGTATCGTTTTATCTTGCTGTACAATTTATCATGTTCTTTATTTATTTTAGCATTCTCTTGAATAGAAGCATCTTCTAAACAGCCCTTCTTTTTTAAAAACTCATAAATAATCATATCTAAATAACAACGAAGAGCAATACTGACAACATCTATATGTTTGTCGTATCGCAATGTTCTCATTGTCTTAAATATATCATCAATTCTTTTAATGCCTGTTTCCCAATCATTTTCTAGAAATAACTTATATTTATTTCTCACAGGCTGTTTTTTAGCTTCGTTGTGATTTACTTGTTCATTATGTTCCTTTTGTGCTGTAGTATTTTCAACAGGTATATCTTGCTCAATTGGAGTTGCTGAATCCGAAAGAGTTTTGGAAAAGTCGAATTTATCTGACAAACTTTTCAAATATTCAATATATTCCTTCTTATCAGATTCCCGGTTAAAAACACGAGAGTTAAAATTATCATTAAGTACTTCCTCAACAATAAAACGTAATCTTTTATTGACTTCCTCAACATCTAATCTTTTTCTTATCTCTCCATTAAAAGTAAAAGAAATTCCTAAAAAATCTATTCCATCTTTATAATCATAGAGACGCTCAAGATTAGTGATTGGAAATTTGTCATTTGATATGGCTTCTCTTAATGATGGGTTATCTTCAAATAGAGTCATAGAGTATTGGTGTATGTGATACCGTCTTAATGCTTTTCTAACATTAGTAGTCGATTCACTTAGCTTAGCAGCTATTTCTTCTATTGTATAAGCTTCCTCACTAAACAATTTATGGACATGAGCATCTTGGCTTATAGTTTCCCAACGCCTAACAGGGGTAGTAGTATGTCTCCTATATATTAAAATATCTGCATCTTTTCGCGTGGGAGAGACATGGCAATTTAATTTATCCAGTGAATAATTATATTTAAGTATATTTTGAGCTTTTTGGCTTGATAAATAGCGATGCGGATTTAATAAAATTTTACACGCTGCAACTCTACGATTACCTTCTAATACAACATACGATTCCCCTTCTTTACAAACAATGGGTTCCTCATTAAGAAGATATCCATCTGTGGCAATGTCTTTGGCCAACTCATACACCTCAAACCGATCAATCAGAAATTTTATTATTTCTGTTTGATTCATTTTCTTCTTAGAAAAATAAGAAAATCGAGGATTATCGATATCTAATTTTAAATGTTCGACAGACAAAAGCCTTTGAGTCCAATTACCAAAATCAAGTCTCATCTTATTTTATAAAAATGTTATATTACTATTTTTCGCAAATATAACAAAGATTCTCATAGTAATGAAATAATTAGCACAAACAAATACGTAAACACAAGCAAAAAAGAGAGATTTGGAATCATATCTTATAGCAACCATATGTTATATCCAAATTCCATTTCTCTGATTTTGCAAAACCGAAGAAATGAATTATCTTTGCTATCAGTATTCTCCATGAGCAAACTACCGCAAAAGCACGTAGCAAATTAGTGGGATAAATCATGGGATATGCTTGAAGCTAAAAATATAAAGTTTTAGATATCAGCACGGTAACACTCTTAGGAGAATCCCAGGCGGATCACCAAGAAAGGGTATTCAGCAATGAAGACCCTTTTTTTATATCTCGTAAACTGCCGCTTATAGATATTGGTGTATTCATGCTGTTAAGATAAAGCTCTTGGGGGGAGGAGGAATTTGCTGCGGTTGTCCTGGAATATTTCCCATATATGTTTTTAGGACAAGAGTACTTTTGTTTTATCCCAACATGGTTCTAAGTTAATATGTAAATTTGCGAGCACAAAATAATGAATAACATGTCTGAAATTGCACCTCTTATTTCCGACTTGGCGGTTATATTGATTGCGGCGGGAATAATTACATTGATTTTTAAATGCTTGAAACAACCTGTCGTTTTGGGGTATATTGTCGCTGGCATTCTTGCCGGGCCCGCCGTACCTTATATACCAACGGTATCCGATCCTACCAATATAAAAATATGGGCAGATATAGGCGTCATCTTTCTTTTGTTTGCTATGGGATTAGAATTCTCTTTCAAGAAGTTGATGACCGTAGGAGGTACAGCTGTTATCGCCTCTATAACCATAGTCTCCGGAATGATGTTTCTAGGCTATACTGCAGGAAACGCGCTTGGCTTCTCGCATCTAAGCAGTATATTTTTAGGCGGTATGCTTTCTATGTCATCCACCGCTATCGTATTCAAGGCGTTCGATGACATGGGACTCAGAGGGCAAAAATTTACAGGAGTAGTATTAGGCGTCTTGGTGGTCGAAGATTTAGTGGCCGTAGTTTTGATGGTCTTGCTTTCAACCTTAGCAGTCAGCAAGCAAGTCGAAGGAATGGAAATGCTGGAAAGTATTCTAAAGTTAGGAGCGTTTCTTATATTTTGGTCATTACTCGGAATCTATCTGATTCCAAGTTTTCTTAAAAAGATTAAGCCATTTCTTAACGACGAAACCTTATTAATCATAGCATTAGGCTTCTGTTTAGGTATGGTTATGATTGCGGCTAAAGCGGGATTCTCCTCTGCGTTAGGAGCTTTTGTTATGGGATCGTTATTGGCTGAAACCATTGAGGCCGAGAAGATAGAAAAATTGGTAAAACCGGTAAAAGACCTGTTTGCGGCCATATTTTTTGTTTCTGTAGGCATGATGATACAACCGGATTTATTGATTGAATACCTTGTCCCAATCTGCATCTTAACCATATTGGTTATCATTGGGCAAATCTTTTTTGGGAGTCTTGGTGTCCTCTTGTCCGGACAGCCATTAAAGATAGCTCTACAATCAGGATTCTCTCTGACCCAAATAGGTGAATTTGCGTTTATTATCGCTTCATTGGGAGTTAGCTTAAAGGTAACAGACGATTATCTGTATCCTGTTATTGTCGCTGTATCAGTCGTTACAACATTTCTTACTCCTTATATGATTCGCATGGCGACCCCGGTCTATCAATTGATTGACAATTATTTGCCTTCATCTATAAAACTAATGTTGAACCGTTATTCTTCCGGATCCAACACGGTCAAACATAAAAGTACATGGAATAAGCTGTTGAAATCTATGTTACTAGATGTAATACTATATACAGTATTGACAATATTCAGTATTATCATATTTTTCACTTATGTAAATCCAATTATTCGCGAGAACATATTAGGCTTCAAAGGGGCTCTATTGAGCTTATCTATTATTTTGGCCATTATATTACCTTTTCTTTGGGCTATCATTATGAAGAAGAATCATTCTCCTGAATTCCTGAAATTATGGAATGATAGTAAATTCAACCGGGGACCATTGGTTTCTTTGATAGCGATAAAGCTGCTCCTTTGCGCAAGTATTCTAATGCCAGTCATAGTCCATATATTTAATGTAGCATCTGGTGTTGGATTTATTATCACCCTGTTGATATTGCTAATGATTATTTTATCCAAAAAACTGAAAAAGCGTTCTCTCTCGATCGAGAAAAGATTTATTGACAACTTCAACGGGAAAACAACGGACTCAAACATTGGAAGTCCTTTGACTGATAATATCTTGAAATCTTTGCCTTTCAATGATTTGCACTTGATGGATTTCGTTGTTGGCCAAGAATCCTCCATTGTCGGCCGGAGTTTGAAAGAGATCAACTTCCGTCAAAAATATGGAATAAATATCGTTTCCATCATTCGAGGTGAACGACAAATCAATATACCTAGAGGAGAGGAACGCCTTTATCCTTTTGATAAGATTATAATTGTTGGTACGGATGAGGAATTGGATCTTTTCCAGGAGATAATACAAAAACAGGACAAAGAATATAGAGATCAGTTGGCGCAAAGCTTTAATAATAATATCAAAATAGAGCAATTTAATATTGAACCAGACTCTCCGTTGATCGGGCGATCTATTCAACAGTCTGACATTCGGGATAAGAACGCTTGTCTGATCTTGGGTATTGAACGAGACGGAAAGTCAATGATGAATCCTCCATCCCAAACCGTATTCAAGGAAAACGACAACGTATGGGTTGCTGGAGAATATCGTCAAATTGTTCAATTGAGCGAAGGTTTAAGTTATAATTAAGTGTTTCAGCCAAAGTGTAAAATATATTTTTCATTAGGGAAGCCATCTCTTAAATTCTACATTTAAGACTTAGGGGATTAGGATATTAGGATATATTTGATAGCTTTGCGAAGAAATGGGGGGCGTGCCCCTTTCTCGAATAAATGATAACAATAAAAGTAAATGATAATGAATGAAAAAATGAATGCTACATTGGGCAACGCTTTTCCCAAGGAACGGATTCGTTATGCGATGCTTTCTTTCTTTTTAGCGCAAGGTCTTTGTTTCTCTAGTTGGGCTAGCCGTATTCCGGACGTGAAGGATATTTTTGAGGTGAATTACGCTTTCTATTGGGGCTTGGTCTTGTTCCTGATCCCGGTAGGTAAGTTTGTGGCGATACCGTTAGCGGGTTATTTGGTGTCGAAGTTGGGGAGTCGTATTATGGCGCAGGTCAGTGTGTTGGGGTATGCCTTGGCCTTATTTGCGATAGGTACGGCACATAATATTTATCTGCTGGGTGTTTATTTGTTCTGTTTTGGGGTGTTCTGGAATCTTTGCGATATATCCTTGAATACGCAAGGAATTGGTATCGAGCGACTCTATGGGCGTACGATTATGGCCTCATTTCATGGAGGTTGGAGTCTGGCGGCTTGTTTAGGGGCTTTGATCGGGTTTATCATGATCGTATCCGGTGTTACTCCGTTCTGGCATTTTACGTTGATTGCATTATTGATTGGAGTGACTGTTTTGGTAAGCCGGAAGTATTTGCAGGAAGACGTGGCGGTTGAGTCACCGGAGGAAGAGAAGGAAGCGGAGAAGAAAGAAGCTCCGGCATTGTTGAGCTTTATCCGTAAGCCGGAAATGCTGTTGATCCAGTTAGGTATCGTCGGGCTGTTTGCCTTGGTGGTGGAAAGCGCGATGTTTGATTGGAGTGGACTTTACTTCGAATCGGTATTGCAGGTTCCTAAGTCCTTACAGATTGGTTTCTTGGTGTTCATGGTGATGATGACGGTAGGCCGTTTTCTTACGAACTCCGCCTATAGTGTTTTAGGAAAGCAGAAGGTGTTGCAATTAGCGGGTTTCTTTATTTTAGCAGGTTTTTTTATCTCAGCCATGTTGGGTGGAATGTTCGAATCGATGACGGTAAAGGTGATCGTGAATTCCTTAGGCTTTATGTTGGTAGGCTTGGGCATCTCGTGTATGGTGCCTACTATTTATAGCTTAGTGGGCGCTAAATCGAGAACTCCGGTGGGAATTGCCTTGACGATCCTTTCCAGTATCAGCTTTATCGGCTCGTTGATCGCACCTTTGTTGATCGGAGCGATCTCGCAGGCTTTCAATATGAAATACGCTTATATCGTGGTCGGCTTGTTAGGGCTTTGTATCTTGCTAATGACTACATTCTGCAAAGCATTCAAGAATAATTAAAGATAGAGACTTGAGAATTGAAAATTAGGAGAGAGCGAATAATTTTCAATTCTCAATTTTCAACTACTCAGGCATTCGTTGTTCCGCTGTCTCTAAACATCGCAACACATCTTCCTTAGTGCCGTTGAATGGGCCTATTCCTTCGATTTTCAATGTTGTCATAGCTGCCGCGAAACGTCCGGCTTCTTCTATGCTTGCGCCTTTGGCACGTTTATAGAGATATCCTGTCATATAAGTATCACCCGCTCCGGTAGCGTTTACTACTTCTTTCGGTATGTAAGCGGGGATTTTATGGAAAGTGGAACCGTCGTAAATGATAGATCCCATGCTTCCGAAAGTCAGCAATACCTCTTTCACGCCCCAATCGTAGATAACTTTTCCTGCGTTCACGGCATCGGTATATCCGGTTAACACCTCCATCTCATGTTCGTTAGCCTTGAGGAAGTGCACGTATTTAAGTACTTCTTTTTTCTCTGGCCAATCCACGGCAAATACATCCTTGTCTCTTACTTCCCGTAGATACCCTTGCGAGTCAATCGATACTAAGCCTTTCCCCGCTAAATACTTTACCACTTCCAAAGAGAAATCATCGGCAAGCAAACTACCAAGGTGGAAGATTTTAGAGTTGATGTTCTCCAGATATTCCACGGTGAAAGGATCTGCTTTCGCCAATACACGTTGCGTACGGTTATCTTGGTTCTCTCCATAAATATTCTCGAAATAAACGGTGTGCTTACTTGGCATCACGGCAACGTCGATACCTTCAGCTCGTAGTTCCTCCACCGTTTTCATCTCAGATTCAGCCAAGGCTGTCACTAGAGTATAGTCGATATCATCGAAATGTTTTATCGCATGCGAGAAATAAAAGGAGGTTCCTCCCGGCATATGGACGGTGTTCTTAGGTGTTACTACCTTATCCAAGGTGATGTGTCCTACGCAGCAAAGTTCGTGTGTATTCATTTTTTACTCAGTTTATTATAAAGCGACAAATTTATGAAAAAAGCTTTCAAATACATAGATTACTCTCTTTTTTGACCAATAAAAGCATGAAAGAGGCGTTTTGCCCTTGTGACTTTAGTTGCATCGGCATCAAGCTATAGTTTTAAGCTTATGGAACTAAAGTTACTTCATAGGTGAACAAAAGTTTCATTATTATAAGACTTGAAGGAATAAGGAATATTTGTTGATTGCTTGATAATTATATTATATATGTACGCTCGTACATATATAATATATGATAAAAGGGTAAATTCTATTGAAAATATAGTATATGCTATTGATCGTATGAAGATAGGTTTATAAAACGACTAGTTTAAACGATCGTCTAAATCTTGCGTTTTTCAAGGGATAAAGGAGAAGGTTTGTTTATGGAATCGGTTGTTTCGTGATGGATAGCCTATTTGATTGATAAGAAAGCGGATAAGGGGTGATTTTTTTAACCTTGAAGGGTTGCAAGTGTCGAAGAAACGCGTACCTTTGCAAATGACTAGAAAAATCGATCGTTTAGACTAGTCGTTTTGTACCCATTTAGGTGGGATGCATATATAAAGAGCTTTTAATTAACACTAGTATTAATATTAATTTTAGAATTATGAACAAAAAGTTTTCTACTCTTGTAGCGGGCTTGGCTTTATGTACTGCCTTTACCGCTAATGCGAAGGTTGAAAATGGCAAAGTTTACCAATTGACCAATGAGGATGGTAAATATTTGTCTGTCACAGAGTCTTATACAAAGACTGATAGTTTGATCTTGGCTGATGCTCCTACTGCGGATATCAAGAACACTGATTATCAAAAATCCTTATGGAAAGTAACTTATCGTTTTGTCTCTTTGGCGAATACTTGGGCGTACACATTGACGAATAGCGCTACAGGCAGAGTGTTGACATTGGATAAGCAAGCTGAGTGGAACTTCAAAAATGAGGGTGCGTTTATCGCTCCGGAGAATGTGACTGCCGTTACTTTATCTGCTCAGTTGGATAATAAGACAGTTGTTTCTATCATCGCTAAAGATGATGTGGAAGCTGAAAGAACAGATATTGTTACTTTGGAAAAGGGAACGGCTGTATCTGCATCTGCGATTAACTTTACAGTAGCAGCTCCAGCAAAGATAAACATGACTGCTGACTTGTTAAATAATAAGTATGGTTCTCCTTTCGCTTTGACTTTCGACAAAAATCTGGATGGAAATCCTTTGGCAGGCAAAGAGTTGTTCGCTACAGACATTGACGGTTTAGATGGTTATGTTACTTTGCAGGATAGAACTACCGGTAAGTATTTAGTTGTGGACTCTACTTCTTGGTCTTCTAATTTGTCTTCTGAGAAATTCTGGAAACTTACTGTAGACGCACAACCTAAAGATGAGGCTGCTGCTGCTGATAAGGCTACCGGTGTAACAGCTGGTACGATCCTAGAGAATGGTCGTGCGAAAGAGTTGTATGCTTTCAAGGTAGTTTTAGATCCTTCCGATAATAGCAAGATGATCCTTTATCCGTATGCTACTCCTGTATATAAAGGCGCAAATGATACGGAGAAGAAGTCAAAAATGTGTTATGACATGGAGGTTGCCGCTAATGGTGAGATGATCGCTTTTGGTAACTTCGCAGGTACAGAGAAATTGACAATCTGGACTAAGGATGCTGCTAAATGTACTTTCGCTGAGGTTAAGCTTCCGACCACATTGGATCCAGAGTATACTTACTTTGTTAAGGATATGAACAATGCGAAGTCTGATGAGGATCATTCCGCAAATAAGAACAAAGGAAAATACTATGTATTCTCTTTCTGTGAGAACGGTACAGTTCATGCTGGTGCTGTAACAGAAGTTCCTACTGCTTTATGGTATTTGACTGAGACTAATAATTTGGCTAATATGTGGAATACTAATAGTACTAGAGGTGGTGCTATTATCCGCGTAATAGATGATGCGAAGGCTATTTATTCTTTTGGAACAGATACAGTTCAATTGGTAAAAGGCCCGAAAGTGGAGGATGCTCAAGAGTTAGCTTATAAGAAAGTTTCTAAAGAAGATTTGGTTAATGGTGCATTGTCATTCCGTTTGAAATCTGATTTATTGGAGAACTTGTATGTAACTGTTAAAGATGGCAAATTGTATGTAGCTGCCGGTGAGTTGGCTTCTGCTTATAGATTTAAGGTAGAAGAGGTTGAATTAGATGAGGCAAATTCAACTGTAGCTGAGTCAAATGGAGTGAAAGTTTACAAGTATAATGTAACAGATCGTTTAGGTAAGGCTACTTTATGCTCTAAAAATGAAAATGGAACTGATTATTATTTAATGGGTGAGCCTGATGTAGAGAATGGTGTTTATCCTGTTACATTATCTTTCTTATCTACTGGTGTAGAGAATGAATATAAGTTGGTTTCTTCTTCTGAATATACTGAAGAATATGGTTATTATGGTTCTGCAATCTCTGCTTTAGCTGGATCTGGAATGCTATATACAGCTAGCTGGTGCAACACTGAGAATACTACATTCGAGTTCGCAAAGAAGGATGCTCCTACATATGCTACTTTGAATATCGGTCACGTACAGATCACTTCTTATACAGAGGATGATAACAAGATGATCGCTAGCCAGAAAGATGGTTTCGCTGTATTGAAGGCAGAAGGACAGTCTATCTTGAAGAGCGATGTATATACGCATGATTCTTTGACTTTGTGGTTGGATACTGCTTGCTTGACTTTCGAAGAGACTATGCCTTTGTATTATCTTTCTACTAATGCATTTGCGGAAGAAGGTGTGAAAACTAGAAACTATTTGATGAATACATTGGATTCTGCAGAGGTTAAGGGTTATGCTTATGAGGCTGCTGGCGCTGAGGCTGTTCGTGCTGCATTTATCGCTGGTTCTGTATGCGGTATAGATTCTATCGCAATCAAGGGTGATACAATCAATGCGATGAACTTGAATCCGGCTGCTGTCGCATTTGAGGTCGCTGCTGAGTATAGCGATGAGGCTTACAAGATCCTTTCTGTTCAAGAATATTTGAATCCGGCTTATGATGAGGAAGCAGCTGAAGAGCAAGGTGAAGAGTATGATGTAGAGAAATATTTACCTCGTAATGCTTATTTGGCTCATTTGAACAATGTTGTTTATTGGACAACTGATCCTGAGCAAGCAGAAGTATTCAAGGTAATGACAACTAGCACTCCTACATCTAATGACAAGATCGCTGCTGAGTCTGCTATCTCTGTTATCGCTAACGATGGTACTGTAACAATCCAAGGTGCCGCTGGCAAGTCTGTTGTTATCTCTAACATCTTAGGTAAGGTGGTTGCTGAGACAGTTCTTTCATCTGATAACGCTACAATCGCTGTACCTGCCGGTATCGTAGCTGTAGCTGTAGAGGGTGAGGCTGCTGTTAAGGTGGTTGTTAAATAATTATTTTATTCGAAATGATACAGTAGAGGCGGGCACGTCCCGTCTCTATCTAAATATATTTAATTAAATAATTTCCACACAGCAAAGTATCCCGTGATGGGGGAACGTGTGGTTAATACTAAAGTAAAAAAGTTCTTCCGATAGTATTTCCGTGAGGAAGGAAACCGGATAAAAAATTGCTCCCGGCGATATTCGTATCGTCGGGACTTTTTTATGGTTCGGAAAGCTTTTATATAAATAAATGCGTATATTGCGGCAAGCTTATAATTTTAGAGTTTATGGAATATACCTTACTGATACTTCTATTACTGATCATGATTTGGATAAACTTGCGTAATAAGATATCCAAATCACAGGAGAAGACGGAGGAATTATCGAAAGAGATCGCTGCCTTGCGTAGACGTTTGGAGAATAGTTCGGAAGTTGTGGACGAGATAAAGGAACCGGAGCCTGAGACCTTGAAAGAGCCGGAAGTTTTCGTACAACCTGAACCTGTAAAGGCGATTGTCGAACCTGCGAGAAATCTTCAACCCCAGAAGGTGCGGAAGCCTGTCAATTATGAGAAATATATCGGTGAGAATTTATTCGGTAAAATCGGTATCCTGATACTCGTCTTGGGTATGGGTCTTTTCGTGAAGTATGCGATAGATAAGGAATGGATAAACGAGACCTTGCGTACGATCCTTGGCTTTGGGATGGGCGGATTACTTCTATTCGTGGCTTGGCGTTTGAAGGATTCCTATCGTACCTTTAGCTCTTTGCTGGCGGGAGGCGCTTTTGCGATCTTTTATGTAACGGTGGCGATCGCCTATCATTATTACGGGCTGTTCAGCCAAACGGTCGCTTTTATCTTGCTTGTATTGTTTACCGGGTTTATGTCGTCTTTATCTATACTCTATAATCGTAGGGAACTGGCGATTATCGCTTTGGTGGGTGGATTTATCGCTCCATTCTTAGTGGGCAGCGGGGATGGAAGTTATTGGGTGCTGTTTACTTATGTCATGATCTTGGACCTAGGGATGTTCGGGCTATCTATCTATAAGAAGTGGGGGGAATTGCCTGTAATTTGTTTTGCCTTGACTTGGATCGTCTTTGCGGGTTATACGTATGCTGCGGATCTGGATTTGATGGGAAGTGTCCAATTAACGCATTTACTTATTTTCTCTATCGCCTTCTATTTGATCTTCTTATTATCGGTCGCTTCCATCGTGCGAATCAATATCCGGGGGATCAATCAATATTTATTAGGAGTGATCGGATTGAACAATTTCGTATTCCTGTTCTTTGCCCTTTGTCTCCTGCAGAATATGGAGCTTGAGCAGAATTACAAAGGTCTGGTAACCCTTTTTGTTGCGGCTATTAACTTCGCTCTTTTCTTTTGGATCAAACGGAAAGGGGAACCTTTCACTTTCTTGATGCATACGTTATTGGGTATCGCTCTTACGTTCGTATCGGTGACGATCCCGATCCAACTGGAAGGGACCTTTATTACCTTGTTTTGGGCTTCAGAGGTAATGATTATTCTCTGGTTCTATAGTCGTTTCCGTCTGCGGGTTTACGAGATATTCGTTTGGGTACTTCCGGTCTTGACGCTGGGCTCTTACGGAATGGATGTCTTCCACGGATGTATGAAGGCTCGGTACGGAGATTCTTCCCTATTTATAAATGGCTTGTTCGCTACCGGTATTTTTACGGGGTTATCGTATTGGGTAGACGCTTGGTTGGTACGTCCGACAAGGATCTCGACGAAAGGGCCTCTCTTGACGGGATGTGTCGTATTATATATAGCCTTTGTTTTCGATTTCTATTCATATGTAGATCCTTCGATCGTGTCCTTTAGCTATATCGAGACATTTACGGTGGCGGTTTTATTTGCTGCGAATGTTTTATTAGGGAAAAGCTATTTGCCTGTGTCAAGAAATGCGGGGGGATACGGACTACTCTTGGGGCTATCTTTATCCCTGTTCGGAGGAATGTCTTTGTGGGTCGGGTATGATGATCTCTTTATTCCCCGGTTCCTGCTATGGGTTTCCTTGCTTTTAATCGGGGGGCATATTTTTGTCTTGGGGCGGTACTATTATAAGTCATTTGACGCAAGAGAAAAGCGTACGCATGGGATGACCTTATATATTTGTTTGCTGTCTACGATATTACTAGCCGTGGGAACGAATAATTTGTTGAATCAGTTGGGCTTGCCGGATGAATTAAGCGCAGGTTTCTCTATCTCGTTGAGTCTTGCCGGTTTTATGCAAATGGCGGTGGGAATGCGATTGCATCTGAAAGTTGTCCGGATGATTAGTTTGGCCACCTTCTCGATCGTATTGCTAAAGTTGGTGATGGTGGATCTGTGGCTCTTGCCTACGATCGGGAAGGTGGTCGTCTTTATAATCTTGGGAGTTATCTTATTGATTCTCTCCTTCTTGTACCAGAAGTTGAAAACCGTCTTGTTCGATGATAGCTTATAGGATATCCGCTAGTTTCTCCAGCCCCATGCTATGAGAGCCTTTGATCAAGATATGATAGCCCTTTAACGGCTGTTTCCGAAGCTCTTCCACCATTGCCTCCGTGGTAGCGAAGGGGGAGAACTCTTTGCCTACCTTGGAGAAATGCTCGCCGCAGAGGAACACCTTGTCGAACTGGCCTTTCTTGATCTGTTCGACAACCTCCGCGTGTAATTCGTCGCTAGTTGGTCCAAGCTCGCGCATATCTCCAAGGATGATAGCTTTAGGCTGTACGGGCATGGTGATGAAATTGTCCAGAGCTACTTTCATGCTACTCGGATTTGCGTTGTAAGCATCGATAATCAATTCGTTATTATCGGTTTTCTTGAACTGAGAACGGTTATTGGTAGGCTCGTAAGCGGCGATAGCACGGCTGATACGCTCTGCCGGGATCTTGAAGAAGCGGCCTACGGCGACGGCGGCCAATACATTATCTAGGTTATAACTACCGATCATATGTGTTTCGACGGTATGCAACTTTCCTTGTTGCTTCCAATTGAACACTAAGAAAGGATCGCAACTGACTACCTGTCCGGACGCAAAAGCATCATCCCCGTTTCCATATGTGATTTGTTCGATGCCTTTGGCGATAGACTGAAGGTACTCGTTCTCTTTCTTGATAAATATCTTGCCTTTGGAGCGACGGATATAATCATATAACTCCCCTTTTGTCCGGATCACACCCTCGAAAGAACCGAAGCCTTCCAGATGGGCACGGCCTACGTTCGTGATGATGCCATAGTTAGGATGGACGATATCCACTAATTCCTTGATGTCTCCCGGATGGCTGGCGCCCATCTCGATAACCGCCATCTCATGGTCATGAGTCAATCGGAGCAGGGTCAAGGGAACGCCAATATGGTTATTGAAATTCCCTTCGGTATATAGTAAATTGAATTTCGTTGAGAGCACGGCGGCCAATAACTCTTTGGTCGTGGTCTTGCCATTCGTTCCGGTAATTCCGATGATCGGCAACCCCAGTACCTTGCGGTGATGGTGCGCTAATTGTTGCAGGGTCTTCAGCACGTTATCAACAAGGATCGTACGTTCACCTATATAATAATCGGGATTGTCTATGACGGCATAAACACAGCCGGATGCCAAGGCTTTCCCGGCATATTGATTTCCGTCGAATTTATCACCTTTTAAGGCGAAGAAGATAGAACCCTTCGGACAGTTCCGGCTATCTGTCGTTATTTGAGGGTTATGTATAAATAAATCATAGAGGTCGATAATACTCATGACTGTATTGCGTTAAATATTTATTCCTGTCTAATTCGGCGCAAATGTAGCAATTAAATAAAGAATGAAGAATCTAGAAGGAGATTTTAAGAGAGAAACCTGTATCTTTGCTGGAAATAAGGAAAGATCATGTTAGATAAAACGCTCAATATTAGAGGGACACTTACTTCTTTAGCGACACCGTTGGTGATGGGAATCTTGAATATTACCCCTGATTCTTTTTATGCGGGCAGCCGCAAACAGACCGAGACCGCTATCGAGGACCGTATCCGGGAAATCTTATCGGAGGGAGGGGATTGGATCGATATCGGTGGTTATTCATCCCGTCCGGATGCCGCTGAGGTTACCCCGGAGGAAGAGATGCGCCGTTTGGAGTTTGCCTTACATATATTAAATAAGCATTACCCGGATATCCCGGTGTCCGTAGATACGTTTCGTGCGGGGATTGCCCGTCGTTGCGTAGAGGAATATGGAGTGGCTGTCATTAACGATATCTCCGGCGGTGAGTTGGATGCGGATATGTTCCAAACGGTAGCGGATTTGAAGGTGCCTTATATCATGATGCATATGCGTGGAACCCCTCAAACTATGCAGAGGCATACTGATTACCCGGATATGATGGAGGAGATCATGCTGTACTTTTCCCGGAAGGTACGCCAGCTTCGGCTTTTAGGGGTGAATGATATCATCCTCGATCCCGGCTTTGGCTTTAGTAAGACGTTGGAGCAGAATTACCAATTGATGAGCCATTTAAAGGAGTTCTCTATTTTTGAGTTGCCTTTATTAGTTGGAGTCTCCCGTAAAAGCATGATTTATAAATTACTGGGTGGAACCCCTGCGGATAGCCTGAACGGAACGACTGTATTGAATACGTACGCTCTCTTGAACGGCGCTAATATCCTTCGTGTACATGATGTGAGGGAAGCAGTGGAAGCCATTCGCGTCATAGGTCAAATGACCAACAAATAATTTTCAATTTTCAACTTTCAATTCTCAATTAACTATGTGGATGCATTTCGGTATAAAAGACTTGATTGACGTATTGCTGGTGGCTTTCTTCCTGTACCAGACCTATAAGTTGATGAAAAGCTCGGGCACATTGGCTATATTCAGTGGAGTCGTATCATTCATCGTCGTATGGATCTTGATCTCGCAGGTATTGGAGATGCGGTTGATGGGGGCCATCTTGGATAAGTTTATTAGCGTAGGTTTCGTGGTTTTGGTAATCCTCTTCCAAGACGAGATCCGCCGTTTCCTGTTGGCGTTAGGTTCGCACCGGGGCTGGAAATTCCTAGGGAAACTTTTTTCCAAGCGAGGAGGCGATCCGGAGAAAGAAGGGAAGTTTGTCGCCCCTGTTGTCTTGGCCTGTATGAATATGGCCCGGAAAAAGACGGGTGCCTTGATCGTGATCCAGCAAGATATGGACTTGACTATCTATGAGCATACGGGCGAGATGTTCAACGCCGATGTAAATGCCCGCTTGATCGAGAATATATTCTTTAAGAACAGCCCGTTGCATGATGGTGCCATGATCATAGCCGATAACCGGATCAAGGCGGCCGGTTGTATCTTGCCGGTCGCCCAGAACGCTACCCTTCCCAAGGATATGGGATTGCGCCATCGTTCCGGGTTGGGGATGTCATTGGAGACAGATGCGCTGGTTATTATTGTCTCGGAGGAGAGAGGAAAGATCTCCGTGGCCCATAAAGGTAAGTTAAGTGTGAATGTGACAGCGGAAGAACTGCAACAAATACTCTCCGGGGAGCGGGAAGTGACGAATTACTGTTAAAAGATCTGAAACTGGTATCTCTACCTGTAATTCTTTTGCCTATTTTGTAAACTCTATATTGCATTATGCCTAATTTTGTAGCCGGATTACGAGTACAATTATTAAATAATATAAAATATCTTCCGCTATGGATTTAATGCAAGACATTATTGCGCGCGCTAAAGCTGACAAGCAGCGTATTGTTCTTCCCGAAGGTACCGAGGAAAGAACCCTTAAAGCTGCCGACCGATTACTGGCCGACGGTGTAGCAGACATTATCTTAATTGGAAACCCCGCTGAGATCAAGGAGTTGGCGGCTGGTTTCGGACTGAACCACATCGGTGAGGCAACTCTTGTCGATCCGAAAAATCACGAGAAGAAAGCCGCGTATGCAGACTTGCTTTTCCAACTTCGCCAAAAGAAGGGTATGACTCCCGAGAAGGCTGCGGTTCTAGTTGAAGATCCTTTGTTCTTGGCTTGTTTGATGATCAAGGCGGGTGACGCTGACGGTGAGATCGCCGGCGCTGAGAACACGACGGGTAATGTATTGCGTCCTGCTTTGCAAATTATCAAGACGGCTCCGGGCATGAAGTGTGTTTCCGGTGCGTTCCTTATGTTCACGAAGACTCCTCAATATGGGGATGATGGTATTTTGGTATTTGCCGATTGTGCGGTTATGCCGAATCCGAATGCGGAAGAGTTGGCTAGCATCGCTGTCGCTACCGCCGCTACGGCTCGTAATATCGTAGGCGTTGAGCCTCGTGTGGCTATGTTGAGCTTCTCTACGAAGGGTAGCGCTTCTCACGAGATGGTAGATAAGGTAGTGGAGGCTACTCGTTTGGCTAAGGAGATGGCTCCGGATTTGAAGATCGACGGAGAGTTGCAGGCCGATGCGGCTTTGGTTGAGGCTGTAGGTAGCAAGAAAGCTCCGGGTAGCGAGATCGCCGGTAAAGCGAATGTTTTGGTATTCCCGACTTTGGAGGTGGGTAATATCGCTTATAAGCTGGTTCAACGTTTGGGTGGCGCTGAGGCTGTCGGTCCGATCCTTCAAGGTATGGCTGCTCCGGTGAACGACTTGTCTCGCGGTTGCTCCGTAGACGATATTTATAAGATGGTAGCGATCGCTTGTAATCAATCCATCGGTTTGAAATCCGCAAAATAATATAATAATCCTAACGACTTAATAATATGAAGATTCTAGTATTGAACTGCGGTAGTAGTTCTATCAAATATAAGTTATTCGATATGACCTCCGGTGAGGTTATGGCTCAAGGCGGTATCGAGAAAATCGGTTTGCCGGGCGCGTTCTTGAAATTGACGGACAAGGATGGCAAGAAGGTGGTTATCGAGAGAGAGATCCCCGGCCATCAAGAAGGCATCGAGTTTATCCTGAGCGTGTTGACCGACGCTACTTATGGCTGCATCAAGGACTATAAGGAGATTGATGCCGTGGGCCATCGCGTGGTACATGGTGGCGAGGAGTTCGCTTCCAGTGTATTGATCAATCAGGATGTAATCAATAAGGTAATCGAGTGCTCTGATTTGGCTCCGCTTCATAACCCGGCTAACTTGAAGGGTGTTCGGGCGATGGAGGCTTTGATCCCGGGTATTCCTCAAGTAGCGGTGTTTGATACGGCTTTCCATCAGACCATGCCGGATTATGCGTATATGTATGGTTTGCCTTACGAGATGTACAAGAAATATGGCGTACGTCGTTATGGCTTCCACGGAACCAGTCATCGATATGTATCCCGTCGTGCTTGCGAGATCTTAGGTGTTCCTTATGAGGATCAGAAGATTATCACGGCTCACGTAGGTAACGGTGGTTCTATCACCGCTATCAAGAATGGTAAGAGCGTGGATACTTCCATGGGCTTGACTCCGGTTGAGGGTCTGTTGATGGGTACTCGTTGCGGCGACGTGGATGCGGGTGCTTTGTCTTTCATCATGGATAAGGAAGGCATGGATGGTGCCGGCCTTTCCGACTTGATCAATAAGAGAAGTGGTGTTGCCGGTCTTTCCGGAATCTCTTCCGATATGCGTGAGATCGAGGCTGCCGTAGCTGCCGGAAATCCGCGTGCGATCATGACCTTGAACGTATATAACTACCGCATCAAGAAATATATAGGCGCTTATGCCGCCGCTATGGGTGGTTGTGATATCTTGGTTTGGACCGGTGGTGTCGGCGAGAACCAATGGGCGACCCGTCGTGCGGTTTGTGAGAACATGGAATACATGGGCATGAAGATCGATGTAGAGAAGAACGAGGGCATGCGTGGCGAGGAGATGGTAATCAGCACTCCGGACAGTAAGGTGACTATCATCGTCGTTCCTACGGATGAGGAATTCATGATCGCTGCCGATACCTTGGAGATCTTAGATAAAAAATAACCAGTAACGTTTCATATAATTTTAGCTAATCCTCGCAGCTTACAAAACACGGGGTTAGTGTTTAGATCGCCCCGACACCGGTTGGGGCGATCTTTTTTATGCGAATATCGGATTATTCGTTACTTTTGCGGAATTACATATTAAATATATACAAAACATGGCTCAATACAAACGTATCTTATTAAAATTAAGCGGGGAGTCGCTGATGGGTGGTAAACAATATGGGATCGATGAGGTCCGCTTGAATGAATATGCGGCACAGATCAAGGAGATCGCCGAGATGGGCGTACAGATCGGTATCGTGATTGGTGGCGGTAATATTTTCCGTGGATTGAGTGGCGCTTCCAAAGGTTTCGATCGGGTAAAAGGAGACCAAATGGGTATGCTGGCGACGGTAATCAATAGCTTGGCGCTTAGCTCCGCATTGGTCGCTCAAGGCGTGAATGCGAAGGTTTTGACCGCTATCCGTATGGAACCGATCGGCGAGTTCTATAATAAATGGCGTGCGATCGAGTTGCTGGAACAAGGTAACGTGGTCATCATGTCCGGCGGTACGGGTAATCCGTTCTTTACTACGGATACCGGATCTTCCTTGAGAGGTATCGAGATCGAGGCGGATGTCATGCTGAAAGGTACCCGTGTGGACGGTATTTACACCGCTGATCCGGAGAAAGATCCTACGGCTACCAAGTTCTCCGATATTACGTATGATGAGATCTATACCCGGGGCCTGAAGGTAATGGACTTGACCGCTACCACGATGTGTAAAGAGAACAACCTCCCGATCATCGTATTCGATATGGATACCAACGGCAACTTGAAGAAAGTGATGAGCGGAGAGAATATCGGGACACTGGTGCATAATTAGTGCCATTAACCGATGACACGGCAGTGCCATGCTGGTGGTACTGTCGTGCCACAGGCATGGCAAGGTTGTGCCAGCCCTGTGGCAAATACGTTAGACCTTTATTCTTGTATATGAAGCATCCCTTTTTACTAGTATGGTTAACCTTGATCGTCTTGTGTGGCTGCACAAGCTCGGGGAAACAGAAGAAGCACGTTATCGGCCTCTCCCAATGTATGCTGGACGATGCTTGGCGGCAAGCCATGATTAACGATATGCGTATCGAAGCCTCCAACTATGATGACGTGGAAATTATTATAAAGGACGCGCAAAACAATAACGAGACACAAATACAACAAATACGAGACTTGATCCGCCAAAAGGTGGATGTCTTGATCATCTCCCCTTACCAATCCGAGCCGATCACGGCAGTTGCCGAGGAAGCGTACCGTGCCGGAATCCCGACGATCATTACAGATCGCAAGGTAAATACCGATCAATACACCTCTTTTGTCGGGGCGAACAATTATGAGATCGGACTAGCGGCAGGCAATTACGCCGCCAATTATCTTCCCCCGAACGCTATTATCTTAGAGATATGGGGACTCACGCAAACCTCCCCGGCGCAAGAGCGACATAAAGGTTTTGTCGATGCCTTGCGAGAAAGGGAGGATCTTTCTTTCCGTAAGATAGAAGGACAATGGCTGGTCGATACCGCCCGGATGGAGCTTCGGAAGTTAGAGCATCCCGAGCAGATAGATTTCGTTTACGCCCATAACGACATGATGGCCATAGCCGCCCGGGAATACTTTATGGCATGGGATTCCATCCGAGGACGGGAGTTGCGGATTATCGGCGTTGATGCCGTGGCGGGTGCCGGTCTGGAAGCCGTGGAAGATGGACGGATCAATGCCTCTTTCCTCTATCCGACAGGAGGGGAGCAAGTGATTCGCACGGCTATGCGTATCATTCAAGGGGAGCCGGTGGATAAGTTTATCCCTCTTCGTACGGCTCCGGTAGATCATCAGTCTGCCCGCACCTTATTGTTGCAAGCGGACCAACTCCAGAAATATAGGCAACGTATCGAGGCGCAGCGTTCCCGCATCGACGGTTTGTCCGACCGGTTTTATTTCCTGCGAAACTCTTTAGGGGTGATCTCCTTATTGATGATCGGTTTTATCGCCCTTTCCATTTACGCCTTTTACATAAACCGGAAGATGAGGCAGGCGAATCGTAAGCTAATCTCCTTGAACGCGGAGATGAAAGAGGTGACGGCGCAGAAACTCCAATTCTTTACGAATGTCTCTCACGAAGTACGTACGCCCTTGACCTTGATTCTCGCTCCTTTGGATCGCCTGATAATCTCCTTGCGGGAATCTCCTTACGCCTCGGATCTCGGGTTGATCCAGAAGAACGCCAACCGTTTGTTGCGTGTGATCAATCAGATCTTGGACTTCCGGAAGGTGGAAGGCAAGCAAGAGAAACTAGCGGTACGGGAAATCGATTTGGTCCCTTTCGTTGGCGAGATCAAATCTTATTTTGACAGTATGGCCTCGGTACGTGCGATCGCCTATACGTTCACTTCTTCGATAAAACAATGTACGCTATGGATCGATCCGGACCTGTTGGAGAAGGTATTTGTCAATCTTCTCTCGAACGCCTTTAAGTTTACGCCGGAGGGAGGTAGCGTGCGGATAGAGCTGACAGAAGAGGAGGATCGGGTTTTTATACAGGTTATCGATACGGGAAGTGGTATCCAACCCGGTAACCTTCCGCATTTGTTTGACCGTTTCTATACGGAGGATCGGTCGATGGGAACTGGGATCGGATTACATTTGGTAAAGGAATATATACATATGCACGGAGGGGAGATCCGTGTGGAGAGCGAGCCGGGACAAAGGACTACCTTTACGGTTTGCCTGCGGAAAGGAAAGGCGCATTTCGAGGATAGCGACCTGATGGAAACGTCCGTATCCCATCAAGCCTACGAAGCCTCCCGGTTGGACGATTCGGAAACCCATAAGATGCTTTCCAAAACCTATCCTTATACGATACTTATCACCGAGGATGACGATGAGGTTCGCTGCTTTTTGGAACGTGAGCTTAGCCCTCATTTCAAGACCCGGACGGCCGCGAACGGGAAAGATGCCTTGCGGGTATTGGAAGAGGAGGAGATATCATTGGTAGTAAGCGATGTGATGATGCCGGAGATGAATGGTTTCGAACTTTGCCGGATGATCAAGTCGCAACTTCCCTTTAGCCATATCCCGGTGATCTTATTGACCGCCTTGACCGATGAGCGCCAACGGATTTTCGGGATTACCGGCGGAGCGGACGATTATATACAGAAGCCTTTCCATACGGATTACGTGAAGATCAAGATTATCCACCTATTGCAAGAGCGCCGGAAGTTACGGGAACGTTTGTTGGAGAAGTTGCGGGATAATAAGCTCCTTCTGTCCGAGCCGGAGAAGGTGGAGAGCATCGATGACGCCTTTCTGCGTAAGTTCGCGGAACAGATCGAGGCCGTTTACGCGGACCCCGAATATAATGTGGAGAAACTAAGCGAGACCTTGGGATTATCCCGGGGGCACCTTCACCGGAAGATCAAGGAGCTTACCGGAACCTCACCCGTCGAGTTCTTGCGTACCTATCGCTTGAATAAGGCGACCCAGTTGTTGAGGCAGAACGCGTACACGGTGAGCGAGGTCGCTTACCGAACCGGTTTCTCCTCACCCGCTTACTTCTCCAAATGCTTCAAGGCGGTCTACGGGGTTACGCCTACCGAGTATCAATAACATTTGTACGATCTTTATCACAAATGTCATATCTCCTCACCTTTAAGGGATAAGTGTTTTTCTATCCGGAAGAATCCTATTAATTTTGGCGGAGAATCAAACAATATTATCCTTTAATCCGTTCGTTTATGAAACAACAAACAAAGAGACTTCTGAAGAGTTTATGTATGGCTGTCGGTATCATTTTATTGAGCGCGGTCGATCCGTTGGCCGGATATGCGGCAGAACGTACTATAGATATAAAGCATCTGGGCGAAGGGCAAAGCATTGTCCGTGTGGATGCGCGAGCCAAATATTTGTTGCTTCCGGTCGAGGAGTCCTCGCCGGAATCCAAGTTGTATATGATTGTCGATAATGACGTGGTACGGACTTTCAATGTTCGTTTGGCGGTGAATAAGGTGGATTATTTCGTTCCGGTAGATCTCTCGGGGTATGCGGATAAGCATATCTCCTTCAACTTCCAGCTTGCCCCGGAATCGGCTCTTTGCTGGAAAGAGATGAAGCTATCCGATCAGTTTGATTCGTCTAACCGGGAGAAATTCCGTCCGGCCTATCATTTCTCGCCGGCTTGGGGATGGATGAATGATCCGAACGGCATGGTGTACAAGGATGGTGAGTATCATTTGTTCTATCAATACAATCCGTATGGCTCGATGTGGGGGAATATGCACTGGGGGCATGCGATCAGCAAGGACTTGATTCATTGGGAGCATCAACCGGTGGCGATCGCCCCGGATGCCTTGGGTACGATCTTCAGCGGTAGCTGTGTGGTGGATAAGGATAATACCGCGGGGTTTGGCGCTGGCGCTATCGTGGCTTTCTATACCTCGGCCAGCGACCGGCAAGTGCAGAGTATGGCCTATAGCTTGGACAACGGCCGAACGTTCAAGAAATATGACCGGAATCCGATCCTTACTTCTACGCAACGTGATTTCCGTGACCCGAAAGTCTTCTGGCATAAGGAATCCAATAAATGGATCATGGTACTCGCCGTAGGGCAGGAGATGCAACTCTATTCTTCTCCCAATTTGAAGGACTGGACGTATGAGAGCAGTTTCGGGGAAGGACAAGGAGCGCATGCGGGCGTTTGGGAATGCCCGGACTTGATCGAGCTTCCGGTGAAGGGCACGGAATTGAAGAAGTGGGTCTTGATCTGTAATATCAACCCCGGTGGTCCGTTTGGCGGCTCCGCTACCCAATATTTCGTAGGTGCGTTCGATGGGAAACAGTTCGTGAATGAATCCCCGGCCTTGACCAAATGGATGGATTACGGCAAGGATCATTACGCTACGGTAACTTGGAGTAACGCCCCGGAGGACCGGAAGATCGCCTTGGCTTGGATGAGCAATTGGGAATACGCGAATAACGTGCCGACCTTGCAATACCGGAGTGCGAATTCGGTTCCTCGCGACTTGGTTCTTTATACGAAAAACGGGCAGACGTACTTGAGCAGCACCCCGTCTCCCGAGGTGTTGAAGTTGAGAGGGAAAGCCCAGAAGAAAGGTTCCTTCAAGGTGGACCGCTCCCATGAGGTCAATCCGGTACTTCCCGATCCGACGGGAACCTATGAGATCGAGATCAAGTTTAAGAACAACGGGGCCGATATCATGAGCTTCCAGCTGTTTAACTCGAAAGGCGAGGAGGTGGAGATGCGTTATAATCTTCTGGATAATACGTTCACGATGGATCGCCGTAACAGCGGGATCACGGATTTCAGCAAGACATTCGCCACGGCTACCTCGGCCCCGATCTCCGCCGCTAAGGAATATACCTTGCGTTTGCTGGTAGATAAATCCAGCATAGAGGCTTTCGACGGGAATGGGGAGTTTGTCATGACCAACCTAGTCTTCCCGGAAGAACCGTATAATCGCATTAGCTTTCATGCCAAGGGAGGAGCGTTCACGGTTACGTCATTAACCATTTATCCCTTCAAATAATTAAAAACAAAATATATCATGGAAAAGAGTAAACCTGTAGTAGTAGGCATTGGTGAATTATTGTGGGATGTCTTCCCGGACGTGAAGAAAGCCGGTGGAGCGCCGATCAATTTTGTGTATCACGCTACCCAATTAGGAGCGGAAGGTTATGCGATCAGTGCCGTGGGCAACGACGTGTTCGGAACCGAGATTATTCAGGAATTGGATAAGAACGGTATCGATAGTAATTATATCAGTACGGTGGAATATCCGACCGGAAGCGTGATGGTAGAGCTAAAGAACGGCATCCCTTCCTATACGATCATCGAAGGTGTGGCATGGGATCATATCCCGCTTACCCAAGCGTCTATCGACCTGATGAAACGTGCGGACGCCGTATGCTTCGGAACATTGGCGCAACGTGCTGCGGAATCTCGTGAGACGCTTCGTACCTTACTTTCTTATATGCCTAGTCATGCCTTGCGCTTCTTCGATATCAATATCCGCCAGCATTTCTACTCGAAGGAATTGATCGAATCGTTGCTCGAATTGGCGAACGTATTCAAGATCAATGATGAGGAATTGGAAATGCTTCGCCCGATGTTTGGTCTGGAAGGCACGATAGAGGATATGTGTCGCTGGTTCATGAAGAAATATGGTTTGCGCTATTTGGTACTTACGGCCGGGGCGGAGTATAGTACGATCTTTTCCGAGGAGGAGGTCTCTACGATTCCTACCCCGAAGGTACAGGTGGTAGATACGGTAGGCGCCGGCGATTCTTTCTCCGGGGCGTTTATTTCATCGATCTTAACCGGAAAACCTTTACGTGAGGCACATGAGAAAGCGGTAAAAGTAGCCGCTTATGTTTGTACGCAGAGTGGCGCATGGCCTGCTTACCCTAAAGATTTATAAGCCATGAGCGAGAAGACTTCATCCTTGAAATTGATTCCCGTGATGTTGGCGTTCTTCGCCATGGGATTCGTGGACTTAGTGGGAATCGCCTCTAATTACCTGAAAGCGGATTTAGGCTTGAGTGATTCGGAGGCGAATATCTTCCCGTCGCTCGTGTTCTTCTGGTTCTTGATCTTCTCCGTCCCGACGGGGATGTTGATGAACCGTATCGGGCGGAAGAAGACCGTGTTATTGAGCTTGATCGTAACGTTTCTTTCGCTAATGATCCCGATCTTCGACGACGCATATATGGTCATGTTGATATCCTTCTCCCTGTTGGGTATCGGCAACGCTTTGATGCAGACTTCCTTGAACCCGTTATTATCGAATATCGTAAGCGGGGATAAACTAGCTAGTTCTTTGACATTCGGTCAGTTCGTGAAGGCGATCGCCTCCTTCTTGGCGCCTTATATCGCCATGTGGGGTGCTACCCAAGCGATACCGTCGATGGAACTCGGTTGGCGTGTCTTGTTTCCGGTCTATATGGTGATCGCCGTGATCGCTATCCTGCTATTGGGAGCTACCACTATCCACGAGACCAAAGAGGAGGGGCGGCCCTCCACCTTTGGCGAATGTCTGGCTTTGCTGGGCAAGCCTTTTATCCTGCTTTGCTTTATCGGTATCATGTGCCATGTGGGGATCGATGTAGGGACGAATACGACCGCCCCGAAGATCTTGATGGAACGTCTGGGCATGACGTTGGCCGACGCAGGCTTCGCCACGAGCCTCTATTTCATATTCCGTACGGCGGGATGCTTCTCCGGGGCTTTTATCTTGCGAAAAGTCTCTCCGAAAGGATTCTTCGCCTTTAGTGTTTTCTTGATGTTATTGGCGATGATCGGTTTGCTGCTATTTCATTCGAAAGAGATCATCTATGCTTGTATCGCCTTGATCGGCTTTGGAAACTCGAACGTCTTTCCCATTATTTTCGCCCAAGCTCTGCTTTCTATGCCGAATAAGCAGAATGAGGTGTCCGGTTTGATGATTATGGGACTGTTTGGCGGCACGATCTTCCCGATCTTTATGGGCGTGGCATCCGATATGTTGGCTTCTCAAGTAGGAGCAGTGCTGGTGTTGTGCGTGGGCGTAGCCTACTTACTATTCTTTACGCCTAAGTTAAGTAAACAGTGAGGGCGATAAGCTTTTATACGGTATTATAAATCTTTTGTTAGGGAGTATTTTAATTATATGTTTGCGAAGTTGGAAATCTTTATTACTTTTGTTAATTAAAAGATTCGCAAACAAAAAACGTATATTTATGATAGATACGAAACAATTGATCAAAGCAGGGGAAGAGAAGATGACGTTCGCCATTGAGTATCTGGACGAGCAATTGTCTCACATTCGGGCTGGTAAGGCTAATCCGAAAATCCTCGATTGTGTGAAGGTAATGTATTATGGGGCGCCTGTTCCTCTTACTAACGTGGCTACGGTGACGGTTCCGGACGCACGGACTATCATGATCACTCCGTGGGAGAAGAAGATCATCCGCGATATTGAGAAAGGTATTCTGGATTCTGAGTTAGGTATCACGCCGGAGAATAACGGTGAGGTGATCCGCTTAGGTATTCCTCCGTTGACTGAGGAGCGTCGCCGTCAATTGGTGAAACAATGTAAGCAGGAGGCGGAGAACGCGAAGATCAGCGTTCGTAACGCTCGTCGTGACGCTATCGAGGCTTTGAAGAAAAGCATCAAGTCTGATGGGGTTCCCGAGGACGTAGAGAAAGATGCCGAGGCAGAGGTTCAGAAAATCCATGATAAGTTTATCAAAAAGATCGATGAGCTTTACGCCGCTAAAGAAAAAGAAGTAATGACCGTTTAAATAATTGAAAGTTGAAACTTGGGAATTGAGAATTAAGGAACCCCATTGAGTCCTTATTCCAATTCTCAATTTTCAATTCTCAATTTTCAATTCTCATGAGGGGACTGGTAATAAAAAACACAGGTAGTTGGTATACGGTCCGTACGGAAGACGGGCGAGATATAGAGAGTAAGATCAAGGGTAACTTTCGTCTGAAAGACATAAAGAGTACCAATCCGGTCGCGGTAGGAGACCGTGTCGTAATCGATATTAATAAAGAAGGAACCGCTTTTATTACAGAGATCGAGGAGCGTAAGAACTATATCATCCGTCGTGCCTCTAACTTATCGAAGCAATCGCATATTATCGCCGCGAATTTGGATCAGGCGATGCTGATCGTTACAGTGAATTATCCTATAACAACAACGATATTTATCGATCGCTTCTTGGCGACAGCCGAGGCTTATCGTGTTCCCGTTAAATTAGTTTTCAATAAGATTGATCGTTATAATAATGAGGATCAAAGAGCGTTGGAGAATTTAATCGAGTTGTATACCTCGATTGGTTATCCCTGTTCGACGCTATGTGCCCGGGCCGAGGAAGGTTTGGATGCCTTGAAAGCGGATCTAAAAGATAAGATTACGCTTTTGTCCGGCCATTCGGGTGTCGGAAAATCCACGATTATCAATAAACTGGTGCCGGGGGTGAATCTCCGTACCGGTGATATCTCCGAATATCATAACAAAGGAATGCATACGACCACCTTTTCCGAGATGATTTCCCTTCCCGGGGGAGGCTATTTGATCGATACTCCGGGTATCAAAGGATTTGGAACGATCGAGATGGCGGACGCTGAGATCTCCCATTATTTCCGGGAGTTGTTTAAATACTCGGAAGAATGCCGTTTCAATAACTGCACGCACCGTCATGAACCGGGCTGCGCCGTCATTCAAGCCGTTAACGATGGGCTAATCAGCGAGTCCCGCTATAAAAGCTATCTAAGCATCTTGGATGATCGCATGGAAAGCAAGTACCGGGAAGAATTCTAACACATTATTACAACATCAAACGGCCGGCAGGCTCATACCGGTGATTTTACGGTATAGATCGAGCGCATATACATCGGTCATGCCGGAGATATAATCGAGTACGCATTGTATCTTGCCATATGTAGTAGGAGCGTTCGTGTCATATTGCTCCGGTATCCGTTGTAAGAGCAGTTTGCTGTAAGCATGCTCTTGGTTCATCACGGCCTCGGTCAAGCTGTCGATCAGATGGCTGAAAATATGATAACCGGCTAATTCAATGTCGAGTACTTCTTTTGCCTTATATATTTTCTTGTATGCTGTAGCCGAGCAATTAGCGTAAGCCTGCTTGGCTTGATCGCATATGTTACTGATTAACGGAGTGCTGTAGGTACCATTGAGGATGCTTTCCTCGTTCTCTAAAAAGACACGGGAACATTCATCCACTAATAGCCCGATAATACAAGAACGAAGATAGGCGATTTGCTCATTGGTATCGTCTACCATATGCATGACCTTGCGGATATGCTCCAACCGCTCTCCTTCGAAAAATCCCAATAATAGTTGTATGGCCTCTTCGGTGGTCAGGATATGTAGTTTGCAAGCATCTTCTATATCCATAATTTGATAGCAGATATCGTCTGCCGCCTCTACTAAGTAAACTAACGGGTAACGAAGAAATTTGTCCGGGGCTTCCGGGTTATGCCCGATCCCTAGCTCTTGGGCGATTTGCAGATAACTTCCCTCCTCCGACTGGAAAAAGCCGAATTTCCCTTTCTTTCCTGAATAGATGGATGCGTAAGGATATTTGATGATAGAGGCTAATGTGCTATATGTTAAGGCAAATCCCCCTTTCCTGCGTCCAATGAACTGATGGGTCAGCAACCGCATGGCGTTTGCGTTACCTTCAAAATGGACGAAGTCTTCCCAGCGTCCCCGTTCCTTCCGTACTTTCTCTTCTAGTTTTCGCCCATTCCCTTCGGAGAAGTAAGCGGAGATCGCTCTCTCTCCGGAATGCCCGAATGGAGGGTTTCCCATATCATGGGCAAGGCAAGCGGCTGATACGATGGAACCTATCTCTGGGAAGTTGATACTGCCGTCCGGATATTTTTGGATAAGCCCTTTCGCTACGTTATTACCCAATGAACGTCCTACGCAGGATACTTCCAGACTATGTGTAAGTCGGTTATGCACAAAGATACTTCCCGGCAGGGGGAATACCTGTGTCTTGTTTTGTAGTCTTCGGAAAGGGGATGAGAAAATTAAACGGTCATAATCTCGTTGGAAATCAGTTCTCTCATGTTTCCGCTCGTGATACTCTTCCATCCCAAAACGCTTGCCGGATAATAGCTGGGTCCAGTTCATAGTCAATACATTAATATATATATATATCGCAAATGTAGAGATAATCTGTGCAAATCATTGAATATTTGTGGAAGAAATTAGAGTTAATGGTTAATTTCCTGATTGAGTTGTTTTCGAAGCTTGTAAATAGAGCTGTAATTTTATTCCAAGATGATAGTCAGATAGTGATTGGATGTTATAGGAGGAAGAAGATAATGAAGGAAAATTATGTTAATTGAAATTTGTTGTTAGTTTCATTAGAACTAAATCAAATTAACATATTTAATTTATTGAGGCATGATGAAAATTTGACTATGTGTTATCGCAAACACCTGAAAAAGTGAGGAACATACTGATTTTTGTTACGTTTTAACTTGTATGTATAGTTATTATATATATATTTGTCTGTCAAAACATGAAAACGACTTAGTTCTAATGATACTACGTTGTTATTATTATTTAAAATATAACCGTTTGATTTTAAATAGAAAGAGATTTTTGTATGAATATAATAATAACTTTAAACAAAAAAGAGTAAATGCCTATGCACTAAAAAAGAAAGAAAAGAGAGCCCGATCTCTCTAAAAAGAGTATGAAAATTAAAAAAGCACAAATGTAGAATCACTTAAATCAAAAACGATTTTTCATGAGAAAGTCATTTATCTTATTATTGGCGTTTTTTCTGTGTGTTACAGGATATGCACAGAAACTAACGATTAGTGGTGTCGTCATTGACAAGGATCTAAATGAACCACTAACAGGAGTGAACGTGTTAGTAAAAGGTACTACAACCGGTACCATTACTGATTTTGATGGAAAATATACCTTAGAGGCTGACGCAAACTCTATTTTGGTATTCTCTTATTTGAGTATGAAAACGATTGAGGAGCCAGTGAATGGCCGTACGAAAATCGATGTTACGATGGTTTCAGACGCAGAGGCTTTGGATGAGGTTGTCGTAACAGCGATGGGTATCAAACGTGAATCAAAGACTTTGACTTATTCCGCACAAACGGTAGGCGGTAAGGACTTGAACGAGATTAAGAATGTGAATATGATCAACTCTTTACAAGGAAAGAGCGCTGGTTTGCAGATTACCCCGAACTCTACGGGTGCGGGTGGTTCTTCTAAGATCTTATTCCGTGGTAATAAGTCTATTAGCGGTAGTAACCAACCGTTGATTGTTGTGGATGGTGTCCCTATGATGATGAGCGTATCTGATTCGCAGGTGAAGATGGCCTATGGCGGCGAACGTGATGGTGGTGACGCTATGTCTACTATCAATCCGGATGATATCGCGCAGATTACATTGTTGAAAGGTGCTTCCGCCGCTGCTTTGTATGGTGCGGTAGCGGCCAATGGTGCTATCATGATTACGACAAAATCCGCACAAGCCGGTAAGGTCGCTATTAATGTATCTAGTAATACGACGGTCGAATCAGCCATGTCTTTGCCGAAATTCCAAAATAATTATGGTATGAGTGACGAGGGCACATTTAGCTGGGGAAGTAAATTAGGAGCTACATCTCCGAATTACGCACGTAAATTCTATCAACCGGGTTATACAACGAATAACTCTATCTCTTTATCTGGTGGAACGGAGAATATTTCTTCTTATTTCTCTTACGCGAATGTCTCATCGAATGGTATTATGCCGGAGAATGATTATTTAAGTCATAATTTAATGGCTAAGGTTGGCTTTAACTTGTGGAAGAAAGTACATGTGGATGTAAGTGCCCGCTACAACAAGCAGCATATCGAGAATCAGCCTTCTGCCGGTTATTTGAATAACCCGATTACAGGTGCCTACCTGTTCCCGAGAGGTGAGGATTGGGATTACTACAAGAGTAACTATGAAGTATATGACGGGGTTCGTAACGTGAATGTTCATAACTGGACGAATACGAAACAAGAGCAATTCTCCAATCCTTACTGGATGTTGAATCGTCAGACTCCTATCACGGACCGTAACCGTTATGAATTTGGTGGTAGTGTTAAATATGATATCATGGAAGGTCTTTCTGTTACGGGGCGTTTGCGTTATGAACGTGGTGATGAAAAATGGATCTTGAACGAATATGCGTCTAGTACCGCGGGACGAAATTTATTGGGTACCATGAAAGATACCCGGACTTTCAGTGAGCAAACATATGCCGATGCGTTAGCAAGTTATAATAAAACTTGGGATGAGACTTATTCATTGTCCGTTACTGCTGGTGGTAGCTTTACGAAGACAAGCGCATCTAGCATCGAATTGATCGGTTGGGGTGATAAGGAGTTTAAAGTAAATAACGGTGTGATAACCCCGGGTGCTTATTATCCGAACATCTTCTCCCCGAAGAACTATTATACGATGCAAACCACAGAGACTCTGAAAGAAAAACGCTTGAACTCTGTGTTCGCTACTGCTCAGTTTGGATATAAGGAAGGTTTGTTCTTGGATGTCAGCGCTCGTAACGACTGGTCTTCTTCATTGGCGTTTACGGATGGTGTATCCTTTTTCTACCCGTCTGTTGGTGTAAGTGCTCTATTGGATAAATTCTTGGACTTTGGAAAGAATGTAGACCTATTTAAATTGCGTGCTTCTTATTCTATCGTGGGTAACGATGTGCCTATCTATGCTTCCAATAAACGTTATACGATTGGTGACCAAGGATCTATCGACCCGCCAGAAGAAGCTGCTTTTAGAACGTTGAAGCCAGAGAAGACGAACTCTTTAGAGGTTGGTTTTGATGGAACTTTCTTCCAGAATCGTTTCAATGTAAACTTGACGTATTATAAGACCAATACGAAGAATCAATATTTTAATATTACCGCTCCTTGGGAAACTGGTTTGAAGAACCGTTATATCAATGCCGGTAACGTAGAAAACCAAGGTTTTGAGGTTAGCTTAGGTTGGTATAATCAGTTTACGGACAATTTCAGCTGGAGTACGAATTTCAATTTCTCTTACAATAATAATAAAATCATTGAATTATCGAATGAGTTGAAAGATTGGACATTAGCTAGCTATTGTACAGGTGCGAAAGTGATTTTGACTGAAGGTGGTCATTTTGGTGACTTATATGTTCGTGATTTCAAGAGAGACGATAATGGTAAGCCGGTGAAAACTGAATCTGGCGCTCCTGAGTTGGGAGGTACGGATAATAAGGATTTGGTATATGTCGGTGATATGAACGCAAAAGTAAACATGGGTTGGACTAACACGTTCCATTACAAAGATTTTACATTGTCATTCTTGATTGATGCTAAGGTCGGTGGTAAGGTCTTGTCAATGACGGAAGCTACCTTGGATGGTTGGGGCGTATCAGAGCGTTCGGGTGCCGCTCGTGATGCAGGTGAAGTTGTGATTGATGGTGTTTCATTTGATCCTAAAGCATATTACACGACGACTGGAGGTACAAGTTATAACTCTAATATCTTGACTTCTCAGTATGTTTACAATGCGACTAATGTTCGTTTGCGTGAGTTGTCATTTGGTTATACGTTCCGTAACTTATTTGGAGCGAATAAGAATTTGACGGCTTCTATCATTGGACGTAATTTGTTCTTCTTCTATAAAGATGCTCCTATGGATCCGGATGTAGCGGCTGGTACAGGCAATGGCTGGCAAGGTGTGGATATGTTTGCGTTGCCAACATCTCGTAGCTTTGGTTTGAATTTAAAACTTAATTTCTAAATCTTGAGTATATCTTATGAAACTAAATAGAATTTTAAAATATGCCGCTGTATCGGCTTTGGTAGTATCTACCGGTGTTATGACCATGGGCTGTACAGATAATTTTGAAAATTTAAATACTGATCCCTATGAGGTTGATCCAGATGAACTTCCGTTCTCTGCCCAATTTAAGGAGCCATTCTCTTATGTCTATGCTCCGCAGCAGAACTTGTTCCAATATTGCTTCAACCTAAATATTGATTTGTTTAGCGGCTACTTCATGACTCCACATAACTTTAATGGTTCCGGTAATGTTGATTATGCGTTGAACCGTGGTTTCTGTGGTGGTATGTATGAGAATGTATATCTTCATATTTTCAACAATACCCGTCGTCTGATTGCTTCTTGTGATGAGCAAGGCTTAAGTGATTATGGAGCGATGATGCGTGTCGTACAAGCTTATGCGATCCAGATGTTGACGGATGCCTATGGCCCAGTGGCCTATAGTTCTGTTATCGAAGATCCTACGGGTGGAGCTTCTTTCTCTTATGATACTCAGGAAAGTGTCTACAATGCTTTGTTTACTTTGGTGGATGAAGCGATCGCTGGATTTAAGGGAACTGCATCTGTTGCGGATATGCAAGCATTTGACTATTGGTGTAATGGTGATATCGCTTTGTGGAAGAAGGTCGCTAATCAATTGAAACTACGTTTGGCTATGCGTATCGTAAAGGTGAACCCTACATTGGCGAAGCAAAAAGCGGAGGAAGCCGTTCAAGGAGGCGTATTGACTTCCGCTGATCGTGATATCTTGATCAACCAAGGTTTGAGCAATGAGTTGACTCGTATGTTTGAGTGGGGTGATTGTGGAATGAATGCTAGCTTAATCACGATGTTGGAAGGTTTCAAAGATCCTCGTTTACCTTTGTATGTGACCAAGAATCAAGCGGCTGTTACTTGTGAAGATGGCTCGACAATTGAGGAGGGGACAAAGTATCTTGGTGTTCGCGGCGGATGTAACTTACCTTCTAAGCCAAATCAATGGGGTAATTTCTCTAAAGTGATTTGCACTTATACGACCGCTTTCCCTGTCATGAAAGTTGCTGAGGGTTATTTTTTACGTGCTGAAGGTGCTTTACGTGGCTGGAGCATGGGAGGTAGCGCTAAAGATCTATATGAGGAGGGCATTCGTATTTCTATCAAGAACGAATTGGCTTATAAGGGCAGTATTGCAGGTGTAACTTCTATCTCAGATGCGGAAATAGACGCTTATCTCAATGGAACCAGTGGACAGATTGACTTTGTTGACCCGGTTAAGGCGGAAAATAGTATAAAGGCGATGAATACACTAGGTGTTAAATGGGACGAAGGTGCTAGTAAGGAGGAGAAGTTGCAACGTATCATTACTCAGAAATGGATCGCTAACTTCCCATTGTCTTGTGAGGCTTGGGCTGAATACCGTCGTACAGGCTATCCTAAATTATTCCCGAATCGTGTAAACTTGAGTAACGGTGATATCAATACTAACGAACAAGTTCGTCGCTTGATCTACTCAGATACGGAAATTAACACCAATAATGCGGAATTACAGAAAGGCATCGAGCTGCTGAATCAAGAGAATACGGGTTCGATCTCTGGTGATAAAGGTGGTACTCATGTATGGTGGGACAAAGCTGGTGTAGGTAATTTCTAATCGGCATTAATAGGTCTTATTGTTAAATAATATGTAATGAAAGGGCTTCTTCGAGTTTGCGAAGAGGCCCTTCTGAATTTTGTACTACTTTAGAAGGATAAATCTAAGATTATATGATGAACAGATGTATTTATTTATTTTGTTGGCTTTGCCTGGCTTGCTGGTCAAAGCCCGTATCCGCGGAGGGGCAAGCCTTGTTGGTGATCCCGGAACCGGGAGAGAAAACCTTGATTCACTCAGATTGGTATGCCCGGAAAGCGAATGAGGTGAAAATGGATGGGAACCGGTTGAGCGCGGTGCCTTTGGATAAAACAGGATGGTTACCGGCTCGTGTACCGGGTACGGTGTTGACAACGCTTTTGGAGAATGGTTTGTATCCGGCCCCTGAGTTTGGGTTGAATAACAATTTGATTCCCGATATACATGAAGTCGGCAATGATTTCTATACGTATTGGTTTACCCGTCAGTTTACTATCGATGCTTTACCAGAGGGGCGTAATGTCTGGTTGAATTTCCGGGGAATCAATTATAAGGCGGAAATCTTTTTAAATGGTAAGCGGATCAACCGGAATACCCATGAGGGTATGTTCTTGAGGAAGACGTTTAATATAACTCCTTATCTTCGTACGGATGCCCCGAATGTATTAGCGGTATTGGTTTATCCACCTACACATGTCGGAAATCCAAATGGCGGACAAGGGGGTGATGGGCAGATCGCCCGGAATAATACGATGCAATATACGCCGGGTTGGGACTGGATACAACCTGTACGAGACCGGAATACGGGTATTTGGGATGAGGTATCTATTACGACAACCGGGCCGGTATGCCTCTCCTTTCCTTATGTCGTGACCAAGGTACCCGGCGTACGTGATCCGGAAACGAAAACTCAAAAGGAGGCTTTTGTGAATACCTCTGTCGAGCTAGAGAATACCGGGAGCACTTCCTTAAAGGGGCTATTGGTTTGTGAGACGAACGGAACCCGCTTAACCCAGCCGGTTACTTTATCGCCATTCGAGAAGAAAACGGTATCCTTGAATCCTTTAGCGGTAAAGAATCCTCGTTTATGGTGGCCTAACGGTATCGGCGAGCAGCCTTTATATGATATGAACCTCTCTTTTGAGATCGGGAATCAAGTGAGTGACCGGGAACGGTTGCGTTATGGTATCCGGGAGATTACTTCCGATAAATGCCCGGATAACGGGGGACGCCGTTTCTTCGTGAACGGACAGAAAATATATGTCACGGGTGGTAACTATATTAATTCCGATTGGTTGCTTCGTCTCTCTCCGGAACGTTATCGGGATGAGGTACGTTTCCATGCGGAAATGAATCTGCGTATGATCCGTGTATGGGGAGGTGCGTTGGTGGAACGGCCGGAATTCTATAACGCCTGTGATGAGTTCGGTATCTTAGTCTTTCAAGATCTGTGGGGCAGTGGTGATTGCAATGGCGCTTGGGAGGACCCGACCAAGATGGATTCCCGAGAGCGTCGTTGGGAATATCCCGATAATCATGATTTATTTATCGCCTCCGTGGAAGATCAAGTGAAAATGATCCGTAACCATCCGAGTCTTTGTTTCTGGTGTGGGGCGAATGAATGGCCTTTAGCTAAAGATATCGATCAATGTTTGAGAAAGGAGGTTTTCCCCCGGTTAGATCCGGAGCGTCTTTTCGTGAGTTTCTCGACAGATACGTTGTTTACCCGGAATTTTTTGGGGGATAATGGGGATGGTCCTTACGGTATACAAGAGCCGGAATGGTTCTTTAGCTTCCGTTCGCATCCGTTTAATCCGGAAGCCGGATCGGTTGGTTCCCCGGAGGTCGAGAGTATGCGGGAGATGATGACGGAACAGGATTTGGCCGGTTTCCCAAGGAAAGGTTTGACCCGTAATTATACGTGGCGGTATCATAAGGATCTGGGCTATGGCGATCATCTGGAGCGTTATGGGGAGGTGAAGGATATCGAGACTTATTGTAAGTATGCCCAAGTCGTGAACTATGACCAATATCGTAGTTTTATGGAAGGCTGGGCCTCTCATATGTGGGATTGGTATACGGGTATCTTGATCTGGAAAACCCAGAATCCATGGACATCCTTGCGGGGGCAAATGTATGATTGGTCTCTCGATGTAAATGCTTCCTTGTACGGAACCCGGAAAGGCTGTGAGCCCTTACATGCCTATTATAACCCGGTAACCCGTAAGGCGGGATTGTTGAATACGACCCTGAAAGATTATACGGATTTATCGATTGTAGCCCGTATCTATAATCTGGAAGGCAAACTGCTTTGGGAGAAAGAGACGAGAGCGAGCGCCAAGGCGAATACGGTACAGGAATTATTGGATATCCCCGTTCCGGAAGGGATCAAAGGCGCTTATTTCTTACGGCTGGCCTTGAATGCGGATGTCCCCAATATTTATTGGCTGACAACCGAGCCGAAAGACTACACCAGCTTATCTCAACTTCCGAAGTCAAGACCGGGAATCAAGACCGAGATCAAGAAGGAAGGATCGAATTTCGTAGGTACAGTCCGTCTGAGCGCTGATTCGCAGATCTCGTTCTTCAACCGTATCAAGGTCTTTGATAAGGAGACAGGCAAACGAATCTTACCGGTACATTATTCGGATAACTATATTACGCTAATGCCGGGTGACCAACAAGAAATAAGCTTGGAGTTTCCCGCTAATCTGCCGGAAGAGCGAATACAAATCGTGGTGGATAGCTACAATTCTCCTTTGCCTTGACGTACGATCTCGAAATTATCCGTCGTGCAATCTATAACCGTAGAGGCTTCCAATCCTCCGAAACCGCCGTCGATTACGATATCCACTTGATGCTCGTATTTCTCGTGTATCAATTCCGGATCTGTCGTATATTCGATCACCTCATCCTTGTCACGGATGGACATGGTTAGGATTGGATTTCCCAAGGATTGTACCAATGTACGGGTGATGTTATTGTCCGGTACACGGATTCCGACTTCTTTCCGGTTCTTGTAAATCTTTGGAAGCTCGCTGCTGGTGGGTAAGATAAAGGTGAAAGGACCGGGCAGATGTTTCTTCATCAGCTTGAAAGCGGCGTTGCTTACCTTGGCGTATTCACTAAGATTAGACAGGTCGTAGCAGATGATAGACAGGTTGCTTTTCTGTGGATTAACCCCTTTCATCTGACATATTTTCTCTACCGCACGTACGTTCAGCGCATCGCAACCGATGGCGTATACCGTGTCGGTAGGATAAACGACAAGGCCGCCGTCCTGCAGGACTTTGACGACCTTGTCTATTTCTTTTTGATTCGGATTCTCCGGATAGATTCTCACTAACATATTAGCCGTAGATAATGTGTCCGTTCTCGTCTGTATATTCCTCTAATCCTTTACTATATTGGTTCATGGCCCGGAGGCTCATACCCATGCTTGAGAAACCACCGTCGTGGTATAGGTTCTGCATCGTTACCTTGCGGGTAAAGTCGGAGAACATCATTACGCAATAGTCCGCGCACTCGTCGGCGTTGGCGTTACCCAGTGGACTCATCTTGTTAGAAAAGTCCATCAAGTGTTCCATTCCCTTCACGCCGCTACCCGCGGTTGTCATTGTCGGGGATTGGGAGATCGTGTTCACACGTACGCCTTTCTCACGGCCATAGATGTAACCGAAACTACGGGCGATAGATTCCAACAGGCTCTTAGCGTCCGCCATATCGTTGTATCCGAAGAACGTGCGCTGGGCGGCCACGTAACTTAATGCCACCACGGAACCATTCTCGGCGATAGCGTCTTGTTTCTTTGCTACCTGTAGCATCTTGTGGAAAGAAATAGCGGAGATATCCAACGTCTTTTCCAGCATTCCATAGTCCAGATCATCGTACGTACGTTTCTTGCGTACGTTCGGGCTCATACCGATAGAATGTAAAACGAAATCTATTTTACCACCTAATATTTCCACTGACTTCGCGAATACGGTCTCCAGATCCTCTACGCTGGTTGCGTCCGCCGGGATTACCTGCGCATTCAACTTCTCCGCCAAAGCATCTACCTGACCCATACGAACAGCGATAGGCGTATTGCTTAACGTGATAGTCGCACCTTCCTCTACGGCTCTTTCTGCCACTTTCCAGGCGATAGACATATCGTTCAGCGCACCGAAGATAATGCCTCTCTTGCCTTTCAATAAATTATGACTCATACCTCTTGTTTATTAATTACGGCACAAACATACACAAAATGTGCAACATACGCAAATGAATATCATAGCCTGACATTTGAATATGTGCCTTGATATTAAAACAAGGTAGAGCCATTCTTTGTTGGCGGTTACTTCTTATTCCCGGAAATAAACCCTCTTTACCCGAGGCGAGATAGAGGTTAATATCTCATAAGGGATTGTTTTCAGTTTATCCGAAAGTTCGCTCACCGGTAGTTCGTCGCCGAAAATAATTACGGCGTCGCCTTCTTGCGCATGGATGTCGGTGACATCGATCATGCAAGCGTCCATGCAGATGTTGCCGATAATCGGACAGCGTTGTCCATTGATCAAGACCTCCCCACCTCCGTTGCTGAAGTGGCGATCCAGTCCGTCGGCGTATCCGATCGGGATGATAGCGATCCGGGAATCACGTTTCACATAACTCATACGGCTATAACCGATCGAATCCCCTGCGGGTACGTTTTGTATTTGTAAGATCGTTGTCTTCAAGGTGCTGACATTCCGTAAGCCTTTTTGTCCGGATGCGCTTACTCCATATAAACCGATACCTAAACGTACCATATCCATTTGATAAGCGGCGAAACGCTCGATTCCCGCGGAGTTTAGGATATGTTTGATTACCTTATACTCTAACCCGCTTTCTAGTTCCCCTGCGGCTTTGGTGAATTTATCCAATTGTTGATGGGTAAAATCATCGAAGACGTACGAGTCGCTTCCGGCTAAATGAGAGAAGACCGAACGGGCGATAACCCCGGATTGCGCTCTCAAGCGTTCACAGATCGCCGGGACATCCTCCGGTTGAAACCCTAGGCGATGCATGCCGGTATCGATCTTGATATGGATAGGGTAAGAGGTGATCCCTCTGCGCTCGGTCTCCCGGATCATGGCATCCAATAGGCGGAAGCTATAGACTTCCGGTTCCAGATGGTTCTCGAACAAGACATTGAAACTGCTGAATTCCGGATTCATGACGATAATGGGGATCGAGATGCCTTCTTTACGCAATTCGGCTCCCTCGTCGGCTACCGCCACGGCCAGATAGTCGCAACGATGTTCTTGAAGGGTCTTCGCCAACTCGTAAGAGCCGGCTCCATAACCAAAAGCTTTTACCATACAAACCATCTTAGTCTCCGGCTTTAGCTTGGAACGATACTGATTGAAGTTGTGTACGATCGCGTCCAGATTTACCTCTAGGATCGTCTCATGCACTTTCTTCTCCAACAACTCGGAGATCTGCTCGAAATGGAAATGGCGGGAACCTTTAATCAAGATCAACTCATCCTTGAATTTCTTGAAGGAAGGAGACTTGATAAATTCCTCGGTGGTCGTGTAAAACTCCTTCTCGATCTCGAAGACGGAAGCATATTCCTTTAAGTCGCGGCCGATACCGATGATACGATCTATCTTCTTACGGCGAACCAAATCGGCGACCTTCTTATATAGAGATTTCGGCAAGGTGCCCGATTGAAGGATATCGGAGAGGATTAAAGTGCTCTTTAATTGCTTGCCTACCCGGCGGCTTTGTTGGAAATCGAGCGCGATATCCAAGGAGTTGATATCCGAGTTATAGGTATCATTTATCAACAGGCAATTGTTGATACCTTGCTTTACGTCCAATCGCATAGCCACCGGCTCAAGATGCAAGAATTTTGTTACGTCGTTTACGCTGGTGGGTTTTAGGTAAAGCATAACCGCCATACAATGGATCACGTTCTCGATAGAAGCGTCGTCCGTGAACGGAATGGTAACGACCCGGTTGAAGCCCAGTAAAGTACAGTGAATGATCGTCTCAAACTCTTTCTTATCGATAGACTCGATAAACAAAGGAGCCTCGGAGTCCGTACGGCTCCATGCGATCGCTTTATGAGAAAGGCAAGCCGATTCGATACAATTGGCGATAAATAAATCATCCCCATCATAAATAATGGCTTCGCAATCATTGAAAAGCGTCAGCTTCTCCATACATTTCTGATTGGAGGAGAGGAAATTCTCTTGATGAGCCTCCCCGATATTCGTGATGATACCGATCGTGGGGGCGATAATGGGTTGCAGGCGTTCCATCTCGTCCGGTTGTGAGATACCGGCCTCGAAGATGCCCAGTGTATTTTTCTCGCTCATCTGCCATACCGAGAGAGGAACCCCCAACTGGGAGTTGTAGCTCCGAGGCGAACGTACGATGTTGAACTCGTTATGCAACAGTTGATAGAGGAATTCCTTTACGATCGTCTTTCCGTTGCTACCGGTGATGCCGATCACGGGGATGTTGAATTGCTTCCTGTGGTGAGTCGCCAGTTTTTGTAAAGCTCGTAACGTATCTTTTACGATCAGGAAGTTTGCGTCCTTCATGCTCTCGAACTCCGGTAGCATATCGCTTACCACGAAGTTGCGAACACGAAGTTTATAGAGTTCCTGTATATATCTATGTCCGTCGTTCGTCTTGGTTTTCAAGGCGAAGAAGAGGCTTTTTTCCGGGAAGGAGAGACGACGGCTGTCAGTCAACAATAAACTGACCGTATCGTCAAGCAATTGGTTTGTTTTAGCACCGATAACTCTTGCTATTTCTTTAATTGCGTATTCCATTCTTTTATTTTAGTTTAGACTTTACTATTTCGATCTCTTTTCTGATATCAAAGGAAGGAATTTTCTCGCTAATTCGTTCCATCTTTAACAAAGTTTGAAGGATAAACCGCTTATAGGCCTCGCTATCCGGTTGAAAGGGCTTATGGTTAATAGCTTTTTGAATATCACCCCATTCTTTAAGGATTGCCGAAGTGTCTGTGGATAAGAAATTTTCGATAAAACGTTGCCAAATATAATCAATGGCCAATGGGGAGGGATGGAGCATATCGTCCGCATAGAAACGATAATCCCGGAGCTCGTCCATAAGGATCTCATAAGCGGGGAAGTAGGCGATTCGGCCGGGATAATCTTTCTGTAAGGCGTCCGTGGCTAGCAATAGGGTGGCTTTGCTGAGTTGGTTCTCGTGCGCCCCGTCTTTCCAGTGGCGGATTGGACTTACGGTAAATAAGATTTTCAAGGCGGGGTTTTGTTCCCAAAGGGCTAGTAACAGAGGTTTCCAGTCCTCGACGATCTCTTGCGTGGATAATCGTTGCCGATCGAACATCTTTTCCGGTAGCTTATGGCAATTCGACACGATTCGCCCGTCGCTCTTGAGGCGGTAGACGAAAGCGGTTCCCAACGTGATTACCAACCGGGTCGCTTTTCGCAGGAAATCGGAGGATTCGGATAAGCGGCTGTTTATATGGCCTAGGCATTCTTCTTCCGAGGGAGCGGAGAAACGGCTATGATGGGTAAAACTATGGTATATGCCCTCATGCTGGAATAAATCGCCGGGAGTGAAATACTCCGGGCGTAGCAGCATCCGCAATCCTTCCGCTACGGAAGCCGGGTTATACAGAGTACCGAATGGGTTTATATCTACGGAGAATTTATTCTCTTCCAGTTTCCGCCCGATATTCTCGGCGAAGCAGGAGCCCATCATCACGACCCGGTCCTCATACGAGAAAGAGAATCGTGCTTTCGGCAACAGGATTCGGGTATAAAGTTCCATATTTACTTTTTCGCAAAAGTAGATATATGTTTACGGAAATGCAAATAAGGAAGGTGTTTTAGGGGAATAATGTAACAATGCCCATTGTAAGGTTGTTAGGATGGGCAGTATAAGGAGCTTACGATGGGCATTGTTGCGACCTTATAATGCCTATTGGCGGAAGGTCGGGAGTGATACTATAAAAGAACGGCGGTAACTTGTTGAGTGTTACCGCCGTTGGTCGTAGCCTTTGCCGGGGCTACGCTTCATCTCCCATCGTTGCCATATATTCTTTCCATAAGGAGTCTATGTCGTAATCATTGCCGAGCGCATATTTCACGCCACCATCGAACGACCAAGGAATAACCTCTAATGTGCTTCGGTTGAACTTCCGCAGGAAATCCGGGCTCTTGGTTTGCGTAAGCCATGCGAGGAAGAAGCCTGTCGTGCGGTAACCATCCATATAATGGCCGCCTTTGGGACGATCTTCCAAGGTAAAACCGCCGTTTAAGTATCTTACGGCATCCGCCACACCTTCTATCATGGCCCAGAAAGTCTTATTAGTCCCATAGCTACCTATGCCTTGAGGCTCCAATTGGAAACCATGCGTCAGCTCATGGTATAATACGCCACGGGTCTCGTAATCCACTTTCGCGGTGTCGTTATTGGCAAAACTTTTCTCGATCCATTTCGTGCTGTATACGATACTGATGGAAGGGGGCGCTCCGTCTTTCGCGGATACCCCGTCGTATTCCTTTAATGTATAGTGGATCTCCTCGATGCCCGGGATACTATCTTCCGGAGTGAAATAAAGCGTCTCTACGACCTTGCGGGCGTGCTTGGTAATATAAGCTTCCGGATCAGGGATAACGGCGGCATAGATTGCCGAGCCCTTAGCCTCGGGGGAAAGATTCTTGAAATCGATCTTTCCGATGTAATAATTATCCCAAGGATTTGAGGTGGCTTCCGCTACTGTAGCCGCCTGTTCCTTTTTGCCGGAGCAAGCGATGCAAGTCCACAGCAGGAAAGCACCGCTGATTAATTGTTTATACTTCATGAGTCTTGTCTGTTTTTTCTGATAAAATGGGTTAATCCGTCAGTGAATAAGGGCGATCCTCTCCGTTGAACAATCGCTTTTTGTTCGGGCTGGAAGTCATCTCGAAAGTGAGCGTTCCACCGTTCATGATGTCATCCTGCGTGATGTATCCTTTGGTATAGGGTTTCCCGTTTAGCTTTACCGCTTTTACATAACGGTTCTTGTCGCTGACTTTATCGGCTTTTACCTCGAAAGTCTTACCATTCTCCAAGCGGACCTTCATATAGGGAAGGTAAGGAGCGCCTAATACGTATTGATCTGTACCCGGGCAAACCGGATAGAATCCCATGGCGGAAAGGATATACCAAGCGGACATCTGGCCGCAGTCGTCGTTACCGCAAAGGCCGTCGATATTGTTGCGATACATCTTATTCATGATCTCGCGTTGCCAGAATTGGGTTTTCCAAGGCTGGCTGGTCCATGCGTATAAGAATGGGATGTGATGGCTGGGTTCGTTACCGTGTACATAACCTCCTAGTAATCCTTCTTTGGTTACGTCTTCGGTCTCGGCAAAGAACTCATCGGGAAGATGCATCGTGAATAAGGAATCCATTTTAGTGATGAATGCTTGCTCGCCTCCCATCAACTGAATCATACCATTGACATCTTGAGGGACATAGAAGGAATAATTCAAGGCATTTCCCTCGATAAACCCTTCACCGTGCGTGCTTAACAAACTGAAGTCCTCTTTGAATTTACCATTCGTATAACGGGGACGGGCATATCCGATCGAGGTATCGAATACATTCGCGTAATTGGACGCACGCTTTTTATAGGTATCGGCCACGGATCGGTTTCCCACTAATAAAGCTGTATTATAGATTGTCCAATCATCATAAGCATACTCCAAAGTCAAGGAGCCTGCGCTACCGTTGCGATCTAAAGGAACATAACCTAATTCCATAAACTCTTTGGTTCCCTCATAATACGGAATCGTAGAGCTGTTGATCATCGCTTTTAACGCGGCGTCTTTATCGATCGGTAATCCTTTGGCGATAGCATCTGCCAAGACAGAGACGGAATGATAACCGATCATGCACCAGTTCTCGTTTGCCATATGGCTCCAGATCGGCAAGGCATGATGAACGCTTTGCTCGCAATGTTTCAACATAGATTTGGCGATATCCGTGTTAACTTGTCGGTTGATGATATTGAACAGGGGATGTAGGGCACGATAGGTATCCCATACGGAAAAAACCGTATAGTTCGTGAATCCGTCCGCTTGATGGATATTATGGTCGAGTCCGCGGTATTGACCGTCAACGTCCGTATATACGCAAGGATTGATCATCGTGTGATACAAGGAGGTGTAAAGCATAGCCAATTGATCATCGCTTCCTTTTGCGTCGATGACGGAGAGCGCTTTATTCCAAGTATCGGAGGCTTTGGCGGCTAATTGGTCGAAGTCCGCACCGGAAGCCTCGGCACGTAGATTTTTCAAGGCTCCCTCGGTGCTGACTCCGGAAAGGGCGACTTTCACTTCCAACTCATCAGACGTTTTCGGATCGAAATCAAAATAAGCGACGATCTTACGTCCTCCGATATCCGGGAAGTTCTCTTTCATATTGAACTTGGCATAACCGCCCCGATAATTAACTTTCGCTTTCTCTTCGCATCCGTAATGCGTGATCGGTTTGGAGAAAGACATGGCGAAATAAGTATAGTTGGTACGTGCCCAACCGTTTGTGATACGATAGCCGGTTACCAGCGTATCGTTCTCTACGCGAATATTGGTCCAAAGAACTTTGCCGTCATAGTTATAGATCCCGTGAATCATATCAAGGATAATGCGTTGGTTCTCACTGTTCGTAGGGTATGTGTATTTGTGGATGCCGACCCGTTGGGTGGTGGTCAGTTGTGCCTTTACGCCATAATCGGTGAGCATCACCTCGTAGTATCCGGGACGGGATATCTCGGTGCCATGCGAGAAACGGGAACGGTAACCGCCATCGGGATTCGTGGCCGTTCCGGGGTTTAGCTTCAACGTTCCGGTGGTAGGCATAATCAAGATATCCCCGAGGTCGGAGTGGCCGGTACCGCTGAAGTGGGTGTGGCTGAAACCTACGATGCTACTGTCTTTATGTTGATAACCCGCACAATACTCGTAGGAGCGAGGTTGGTATTTACCATCTACGTTGTGTGGTATGGTATCTGTATCCGGACTGAGTTGCACGAGTCCGAAGGGTACACAAGCGCCCGGGAATGTATGTCCCATTCCATTTGTCCCGATGATCGGGTTTACAAGATCAACTACACTGGTCTGTGCGATCGCTACTGTTGAGCTGGCTGCCAGAAAGAGGCAACACATCGATTTCTTGAGATTTATCATGTCGTATCAATTAGTTAGAAAAGGATGAAACATAAAAGGTCACCTTTGATAGTTCCAAGGATAACCTTTGATAGTGACAAAGGTAACCTTTTATATTTTCAGATCAATAAGTATAGTAGTCCTCTATCATTGTCAAGTGCTAATTTGTTAATAATGGATTTCTACTATACTTAGTTGATATTTAGAACAATGAGTTAGCCTCGTTCGGAGATAAGTTTGCGTTAGCATCCAATTGTCTTTGCGGAATAGGGAAGATATTACGCTTTGGTTCGTTGGATGCAGTCTTGTCCCACCAAGAAGTGGTTACGAACTTGTTAAAACGAACCAAGTCTGTACGGCGGATTCCTTCGAAAGCAAACTCTCTACCTTTTTCGGCTAAGAACTCATCCATTGTCAATGTAGCGGTCGTATATTTCGCTTTCTCCCAATCCTCTGCCTTGAAAGAACGTTGACGAACGCTGTTGATCATATCTACCACTTCTTGCGTTGCTTTGCCCCCGTTCTTACGCATCAAGGCCTCCGCTTTGTTATAGATAACCTCGGAATAACGGAACATCACCCAGTCGTTGTTCATATCGCCGGTAGTACCCGGTTGGATCTCATACTTGATAGAGCGAGCGCCGCTGTTTTCTTCGCCCTCGGTCATGGACTTAATGTAGTTTACGAATACCAAATCCTGCCCATTGTACTCCTCTGAACCTTTCAAAGGCTCTGCGGTCGTGTCGTAGTAGTAATTACCGTTTTCATCTACTTTGCGAGGATATTGCTTACCGATCAAGAAACCCTCAATTTTTCTCAAGTCGTTGTCAGCGAATGAGTCATAAAAGGTCGGTTGTGTCACCAAGCCGTTCCAAGGACCGGATTGCAAATCCCAGCCAGTTTGGTGTGCGTAATGCAACCAACGTTGATACCAACCCATTCCTTTGGCATATACTTCATCATACACGATTGACCAGATAATCTCGGTAGATCGCTTGTCGTTATCCGCACGGAAAGTGTCGTTCCACTTCTTATCCAATGCGAAACCTCCCTTAGCTAATTCATCGCAAGCTGCGATACAATCATCCCAGCGTGCTTGTCCAGTATAAATTTCCGCATTCAAATAGAGACGAGCCAATAATGCGTAAGCCCCCCATTTGGATACACGTCCGTAGGTCTCTGTTTTACTCTCTGACAAAGAAGGAATACTCTCGTTTAACTCTTTTTCGATCCAAGCGAATAACTCTGCGCGAGATTTGGAGGAAGGATTGATTTCACCGATTTTCTCGCAAATTGGAGCCGTACCGAACATATCCATCACATACCAATAACAGTAAGCGCGATATACACGCATCTCCGCTTGTGCTTGTGCTTTAGACATTGGAACTTGGAGTGCTTCAAAATCTATATTCTCTGTATCTGTAAGGAAGTTGTTAGCATATCCGATACCTTCAAATAATTTTTTCCAAGCATCCACTACTTGACCATCCGTAGGAATCCATTGATGGCGGTGTAAGCGAATCCAGTCTCCATTGTCATAGCCGTGGCGACCTTTTTGAGGCCATGCGGCACAGTCGGAAGATAACTCGTTACATGACCAAGGCGATTGGGCTACTTGCATAGTTCCACAGAAGTGTCCCCATGGACGCATCATGGCGGCCATTACCTCGCCTGCATTGTTGTAATAATTCTCAGCGATTACCGAGCTATGTATTTCCTCTGTCAGGTCCGTACAAGAGGTAAATGCGGTAGCTCCCAGCAATAATGAAATTGCGCATATATTTTTTAAAGCTTTCATTGTATTGTCTTAAATCTATTGTTACTTAATTAGAATCCAAAATTAACGCCAAACGTGAAGGTACGGGTGGTGGGATAAGATCCGCGCTTCTCTATACCTGCTTGTAGTCCTGTTACGTTTACGTCAGGGGTTAAACCAGAGTATCCTGTAATAGTCGCAAGATTGGTGACATTACCATAAATACGTAAGTTGCGCACATATTTATTATTTTTGAAGTTGAATGTATAACCTAGTGTCACGTTATCGATCTTCAAGAAGTTCCCTTTCTCTAGATAATAAGAAGAGAACAATGGTTGCTCTGTTACCTTGTTCTTCAAGGCATCCTTGTATACGTTTGTGCCAGACTGATCAATATTAACAGTCGTTCCGAAATAAATAGCACCCTCGTTCAATACGTCATAATCAAACATACCGCGCAGGAAGAAGCTGAAGTCAAAGTTCTTATAGGTAAATGTGTTCTGTAAGCCAGCCTTGAATTTCGGCAAACCATTACCGATAAAGGTACGGTCAGCGTCAGACAGACCTTCCTTTCCGTCTATGTCGCGAAGATTCCAAGTTCCGTCCGGATTGATACCATCGCATACATAACCGAAGAATGACGCGATCGGCTGTCCTTCTTGTAGGCGGTAAGCCTTGCCCGGGTTACCCGGAGAGGGCAGGTCATATTGATCCTCGTAAGAAGATTTGTACACGTCGTTAGACAAAGATGTCAATTTATTATTCTCGTATGAGAACGTGAAATTAGCCGTGTAAGAGAAATCCTTAGTCTTTACGACCTCTGCGTTTAATGCTAATTCTATACCTCTATTTCTCATCGTGCCTACGTTGGTGGTGATCGTGTTGTAGATCAAGGATGGCTGTTGGGCATTGTAGCTACTGATCAAGTCGCGAGTCGTACGACTATACCAATCGATCGTACCATTTAGGCGTCCACCTAGCAAGCCGAAGTCGAAACCGATGTTCAAGGACTCATTCTTCTCCCATTTCAAATCCGGATTCGGGTTGATATTCGGACCGTAAGTGGCGGTTAGCCATGAACCGGTGTAAGCGTTCCAAGCTCCAGCACCTGTGCCGTAGGTAGCGAGAGACATATATGGATCGGTAGGTAGACTACCCGTGATACCGAAACCGGCACGGAATTTCAATACGTCGAATACTTCTTGGCTCTCCATGAAGTCCTCACGAGAGATCATCCAGCCTGCGCTGACAGAGGGGAACCAAGCCCATTTGTTGTTCGCTCCGAACTTTGTGGAACCTTCACGGCGGATAGAGGCGCTGGCCATGTATTTACCGTCGTAATTATAGTTGGCACGGGCGAAGAAGGCGATCAGTTTGCTGGTCTCTTTTTTACTCTTCATCTCGGCCTTACCATCTTTTAGGTAACCGCCGGCTTCTAGGTTATTGGTACCGAATACGTCCGTCAAGAAGTTTTTGTTCTCGGCGCTGAATTGCTCGTATTCAAAATCTTGGTAACTGTATCCCAGCAAACCGGTAATATTGTGTACGCCGTTGATGGAAGTATTGTAGTTTGCTGTCCATTCAGTAGTACGATTGGTATTCTGATAATATTCTTTTTTGGCGCGTCCGTTTGTACCGTCTTTATATTGGCTATATTCCTCACGCATACTATAATCGTTAGTTAATGCGTCGTTCTTCTCCATAGCGAAGAAAGCGGCGGCTGTCAGACCGGGGATAATCTCATATTGAGCCTTGAAGTTCGCCAATAAATTCTTGAATTCCTTTTTCTTGGTACGCTGGTATATGCGGGCTACCGGGTTGAAATCTTCGTAACCGCTGTAAGTTTCCCAGAAGGAGCCGTCTTCCTTATAAATAGGCATCGTCGGGTTGATACGGATCGCCTGGTATAATATGCCGTAATTAGGGATATCTCCTACCTTATCCACATCATCGGAAACCGCGTCCACTTTCACGAAAGAGTTTGCTAGATTGAAAGAAAGCTGTAGTTTATCATCAAACGCACGGTGGTTCACGGCGATAGAGCCATTGATCGTTTCACGGCTGGTGTTACGGATCATACCATCATTCTTTTTGTAATTTAAAGAAGCGCGATAGTTTGTCTTACCATTACCACCGGTAGCGGTCAAGTTGTGTACATGGGTGAAATTACTCTTATTCAATAAAGCGTCGTAATGGTTATCCCGTCCACCAAAGTCGCGGATATTGGCGTTGTTGGTTTCCTTGCCATAAGCGACGAACTCGTCTCCATTTAAGATTTCCGGCCGTTTATAAACCGCCTCGTGCATGATATATCCTGAGTAATCCACTTGAGTAGTTCCGGCTTGCGGACGTCTCGTGGAGACGATGATCACACCGTTATTACCCCGGGTTCCGTAGATAGCGGCTGCGGAACCGTCTTTCAATACGTCGATCGCCTCGATATCCTCGGGTGCGATAGCGTTCAAAGAAGTCATATTACCCGGCATACCGTCGATAATAACGAGAGGCTCATTGCTACCTTTCAGAGATGAGGCACCACGCATCTGTACTTTTACCTCGCCATTCGGGTCGGTGCTACCACGTGATACAGTCAGACCAGCTACACGTCCTTCCACCAATTGCATCGGGTTCACTACCGGTGCCTTGTTAAAGTCGGATGCTTTCACGCTGGTAACGGATGAGGTGATCTCACCTTTCTTTTGGGAACCGTAACCTACGACTACTACCTCGTCTAGTGTCTCAGAGTCTTCAGCTAAGACTATGTTCAATGTTTTTTGCCCGGTATAACGAACTTCTTGGGATTTGAAGCCGATGAAGGAAAATACCAATGTGCTGTTATCCGGCACATCCAAGGTGAAATTTCCGTCAAAGTCCGAAGCTGTTCCGTTCGTGGTTCCTTTCACAACAATACTAACGCCAATCAGAGGTTCACCCTTTTGGTCTTTTACTACACCTTTAATGGTTGAACTTTGCTGTGCGATCTGATGAATCTCCATGTTTCCCATTTCAGGAACAGTAGAATCTTCGGCCGCATAAGAGGACTGAAACATTAAAGATAAACAAAGTAACAAAGAGGTTCGTCCACCTAATAAAGTCAGGCATTTCCTCGTCTTACCTTCACTCTTTTTTTTCATAAAAACATTAAATTAAAAGTTAATAATGTGCTTCCCGAAGGAAGAATACATACAAGCGGTTTGCTTTGTTATTCGACAGCAATATTAATAGGTCTTAACGAATTGAAGAGTGCTTTGAAATACCGAAGAAGTGTCATGAAATGCATATGGCAGATTATGATACTCTTTTGGTAGATTATGACACTATTTAGGAATCAATGATTTATGCCTCTTTTGTGCGGTATTCTTTAGGAGTCATGTTATATTTACGGGCAAACTCCCTATAGAAGTATGATTTGTTAGAAATCCCTACATTATAAATAATTTCCTGAACGCTCATGTTGGTATTTACGAGTAATTGCGCTGCATAGTTTAACCTATAATCCTTTATAAAATCACTCGGCGTCATGGTAGATATTTTCTTGAAACGGCGATATAAGATGCGGGTGTTTATATTCAGTGCGTCCGCTACCAGCTCGGGACCGAGTCCTTCCTTGCTGACATTTTCTTTGATGATAGCGGTTACGGCGTCAAGGAATTCCTTGTCTTCTTGATGTAATAATTGCCCTTCCGTATATTGATAAGCACTTTCCGGAGAATAGAAATACTCTTTTAATTCTCTTTGATTTGTCATCAATCGGTTCACGACGGATAGGAGAACTGTTGGCGAGAAAGGCTTGGTTAGATAGGCATCCGCTCCTATATTAAGTCCTGCCGCTTGCTCTTGGTCTGATATTTTGGCAGATACGATAATAAGCGGGATATGACGGGTATATCTATTTTCCTTGATAAGAGAGATCAATTCCAATCCGTCGATATTAGGCATCATGATATCGGTGATGATAAGGGAGGGAGTGTATTGCTTGAGGAATTCCAGAGCCTCCTCCGCATTATAAGCTTCCTGAACCTGATATTCGGAAGAGAGGGTTTCCGTGATTAGCCAGACGATGTCTTTATGATCGTCGATAACGAGTATCATCGGTTTATCTTCCGTCTCTTTTTGTGCCGTATGTGAGATTTGCGGCTTTTGTATATCCGTGTTTGGGGAAGGAAGCGATACGGGAATATCTTCGTCTATCGTGTCGTCTGAGCTCTCCTCTACGATGCCAAAAGGTAAGGTAACTGTAAATTCAGCATATTGGCCGACCTCACTCTCTATGTCGATTTTACCACCTAAGGATTGTACGAGGCTGTGGCAGATAAATAAGCCGAGGCCATTCCGTGCCGTATTTTGCCTGTTATCGTCGTTATCCATCGTGCCAAGGATACGATATCGGTCGAAAATATTTTGCATGTCTGCCTCCTCGATTCCTTTGCCGGTGTTGTAAACTTTAAGGACGAGGAAGTTCTCCTCCTCATGTAAGGAGATACGAACCGTGCCCCCGTCTTCCGTATACTTAAATGCGTTGGAAATCAGATTTGCTAGGATCTTCTTGAAATAGACGGAATCCGTATTCCAATAAAGCTCTTTGGGAGCATCGATCTTGAATTGGATTTGGTGTTGCTCGGATAGTGGGTAAAACCATTCGAATTGAGTTCGCAAAAGAGAGGATACGGATACTCTTCGGATGTGCGTATGACTGAATCCAGCGTCTTCCGCTTTCCGGAAATCAAGGATTTCTTGGATAAGCCCGTTCAGTTCCTCTACATTTTCCCGGAGGACTGAAGTGTATTTTTCTAATGTCTTGTCTTTTGAGGTGGCGGCATAGGCTTGGATATAATTCTCCACGCCATTGATCAAGGTAAGCGGGGTACATAACTCATGCGTGATATGGGTAAAGAAATTCAGCTTAGACTCGTATAGCTTCTCTTTTTGCTCCTCCTTGATCTTGTCTGCTATTTGTTTCTGTTTCTTTAGTATTTGGTAATGGATGCGATAGATGGCAATGATGATTAAAACCGTACCGATAAAAAGATACGTGAAAATAGCTAATGAGCTTAGATAAATAGGAGGTAATACCTTGATAGGTAGGGTGTATTCTTTTGCCGACGAATCAATGACATCGTTACGATAACGGACTTTCAGCAAGTATTCCCCGTACGGGAGGTTCATGAAAGTTACCTTGTTTGTCTTTTGCAATTTTTCCCAAGAGGAATTATAGTTGACCAACTGATACGAATACTCGTAATTCTCCCCGTTGATGTAATCCGGAGCGACGAACGCAATCGTTAACGATTGCACATCAGCCGGAACCGTTACACCGTTCCGGCTGATGTCCTTATATAATGGAAGGATTTGTTTATCCATTTGCAACTCGAAGAAACTTAATTCGGGTTGATAGGTATGCTCCGGCTCCGTTTGTTTATTTACCCAGACTAATCCGTTGATGCCTCCAAAGAATAAACGCTCGGAGTATGGGCATTTCCAATAAGCGTCATCAGAGAATTCCGTGACGCTAAAATAAGGTTGATGATAATTATGGAAAAAATTATTCCGGGGATTATATTTGGTGAGACCTTTATTGGTGCTTAACCAGATACAGCTATCATTCCCCTCATGAATGCCATGGATCATGTCGTTTGCGATCCCGTTGCTTTTATCGAATTGGCGTAAATGTATCTTTTCTCTTTTAAATTTAATCCGGGTAAGTCCGGAGCTGGCGCCTGCATAGAAAGTAGAATCCTCGGTCTGGCATACAGATAACACGTCTCCAATGGCCGGATTCCTTAAATTGTTGGTTTGCAGGAACTCATATTTCTGGTTGAATATGTTAAAACTAATAACCCCATAACCGCCACGACTCCCGAGAAATAAGGTCGAGTCGTTATCATATATCATGGATTGAATCTCTTTGCAGGTATTCTCCCCGTTTTTTAGCGGGAAGGTTTGTATCTTACTGATTGTAGGCGTGACTTTATCCATACGTAAAGTAACCTTCAGTAATCCGTTGCCGGTTGTCGCCAACCATAATGTCGAGTCGTTTACCTCACAAATAGAATGGATATAGCGGATAGGGGGAGTGTCCTCTTGCTGCGGGATCGTCTTTATTCGATTTTCTTTATAAGAATAATAACAGAGCCCCGGGCCTTCCGTACCGATCCAGATACAAGGATGGAATTCGCTTCTCTGGAAGCTATATACCCGGTTGCTGGATAATCCGTCGGCGGTGGTGAAATGCGTGATAGCGCTTTGTGGAATCGCCTTTTTGTTTGGGTAAGTGTCATAGGCTTGTATCCGGACAATTCCGTCTCCTTTTGTCCCGAACCAAAGGGATCGATCATTGTCTGTATATAAAGAACGTATGGGGTTCTGTATATTAATCGGTAAATCCTTGAGTAAGATAGAGCCGAAAAGATCGGGTTTATCGTAAAACATCCGTATGCCTTGTCCATCGGTCCCTACCCAAAGAATCTCCTGTCTTTTATCGTTCATCAGGCAAAAGATACCGATGCCCGTGTCTATCGTGTTTTCCGGTTGGCTTAGGTCTAGAATATTGCCGTTACGGAAAACGATATATACATTGGATTGGAAGGTACATATCTTAATGATGTTTCCATATTTATTTGTCATTCCAGACAGATCAAACAGGAATTCTTTCCCGCTTCCGTCTACCTGTTGGCGATATAACTTATTGTCGGTATCGACAATGAAGATATGGTTATTCTCATGAAATGCGGATAAGATCGGTTTATTATGGAATTGGCGTTCTTCCGATAGTAAATTAAAAGTTGTATTGGAGAAATCCGGTGTTAACTTTTTCAGTATTCCCGAGGTCAATAGTAAATAAAAATATCCGTCTGTTCCGGCGAATAAAGTCCGTACGGTTTGAGGGCCTATCCCTTCTCTCGGCAGATCCCGGAATCCATCGCTAAATGGGGTGTAACAAGATATCCGGTTTTCTTTACAAATGGCTAATGTGATACCGGATGAATCGGTCGCTACCAGATCACTCTCCATGTATCCCGGGTAAGACTCGGTGACTTTCCGTTTCTTTAGCGAGAATTTATTGATACCTAAAGAGGTTGATATCCATAAAAAGCCGGGTTCTGCGTCGGATATTTTGTGAATGATATTACTACAAAGAGAGTTTTTGTTATTTAATTCGAAACGATATACATACGTATCTTTTCCGTTGTATAAGTTAAGTCCGTCGTAAGTCCCGATCCACAAATAGCCATCCGGATCTTGATGCATGCAAATAATGGCATTGTTCGACAAATTAATCATATTTGCCTTATGCAAAGATTTAGACGCGAGTGAGATAGGAGATGCGATTAAAGATAGTATTCCTATAAATAAAACGGTAAACAGGATATTTCTCATGTGTTTGATCCAGATTAACTTTTACGTTCTGTAGGCAAAGATAGTGAATAAAATGGAGACTTCGTGCAAAGCATCGCATTACTATCCCGTTTCTTCTTGTATATTTTTAATACCTATTTATAGGGATTTTAGAGGGGTGTCGCAAATGTTACAGGAACATGAGGATAAAAGTTTTACCTTTGTGCCGGTAAAAATGTGGTATTAGATAAGATTGTTTATGAAATTTGAGAATGAGTACTGGGATCACTTTAAGGGTGAGACCTGGAAGAGAGAGATCAATGTAAGAGATTTTATCCAGAGTAACTATACGCCTTATGAAGGGGATGATTCCTTTTTAGTCGCTTCTTCCGAGAAGACCCGTAAGGTCTGGAACAAGCTGACCGAGATGTTTAAGGTCGAGAGAGAAAAGGGAGTTTATGACGCCGAGACAAAATTACCTCAAGGGATCGATGTATATGGTCCGGGCTATATTGATAAGGAGAATGAGGTTATCGTTGGGTTACAAACCGATGCTCCGCTGAAACGTGGTATCTTCCCGAAGGGTGGTATCCGTATGGTCGAGAATAGCTTGGAAGCCTACGGTTATCATTTAGACCCGATGACGAAAGAGATCTTCACGAAGTACCGTAAGACGCATAACGAGGGCGTTTTCTCCGCATATACGGAAGAGATGGTTGCCGCACGTCGTTCGGCTATCATCACCGGCTTGCCCGATGCGTATGGTAGAGGACGTATTATCGGTGACTATCGTCGTGTCGCTTTATATGGTACGGCAATCTTGATCGAGGAGAAAAAGCGTTTCTTGAATCGTTTGGATATCCAAGAGATCACGGAAGAGATTATCCAGAGCCGTGAGGAGATTTCTGAGCAAATCAAGGCGTTGAAAGCGTTCGAGAGAATGTGCGCTAGTTATGGCTTCGACGTGACCCGCCCGGCGCAAAATGCTCGTGAGGCGGTTCAGTTTGTGTATTTGGCTTATCTGGCAGCGGTAAAAGATCAGGATGGTGCGGCAATGTCTATCGGACGTACCTCTACATTCTTGGATATTTACATCGAGAAAGACATCCGTGAGGGTAAGATGACGGAAGAGGAGGCGCAAGAGTTAGTAGACCAGCTGATCATCAAGTTGCGTATCGTTCGTTTCTTACGTACACCGGAATACAATGATTTGTTCTCCGGTGATCCGGTTTGGGTAACAGAGTCGTTGGGCGGTCAAGGAGTGGACGGACGTTCTTTGGTAACGAGAACTTCCTATCGTTATCTCCATACATTGTATAATTTAGGTCCGGCACCGGAACCCAACTTGACGGTGCTGTGGTTCAAGAACGCTCCCGAGAACTGGAAACGTTTCTGTGCCAAGGTCTCTATCGATACGTCGGCTATCCAATATGAGAATGACGATTTGATGCGTCCGGATTATGGGGATGATTATGGTATCGCTTGTTGCGTTTCCCCCATGAAGATCGGAAAGCAGATGCAGTTCTTCGGCGCTCGTGCGAATTTAGCGAAGTGTTTATTGTATGCGATCAATGGAGGACGGGATGAGCGTAGCGGCGTACAGGTAGCCCCGATGTTCGAACCGGTTCGCAGTGAGTATCTGGAGTATGATGAGGTGATGGCTAAGTATGAACAAATGATGCGCTGGTTGGCGAAGGTATATGTGAACGCCTTGAAGATAATCCATTATATGCATGATAAATATGCGTATGAGGCATTCGAGATGTCGCTTCACGATGGGGATGTAGAGCGTATCCGTGCGACAGGTATCGCCGGTCTTTCTATCGTTGCCGATTCGTTGGCCGCTATCCGTGATACGAAAGTACGTGTGATCCGTGACGAGCGTGGCTTGGCGGTTGATTTCGAACGTGAGGGCGAATATGTTCCTTTCGGTAATAACGATGATCGTACGGATAGTATCGCTGTGGAAATCACTGAGAAGTTCATGGAATATTTGCGCCAGCACGAGACCTATCGCCATGCGAAACCGACTCAGTCGATTCTTACGATCACGTCTAACGTGGTGTATGGAAAGAAGACCGGTACGACACCGGATGGCCGTATCGGTGGAACTCCTTTCGCTCCGGGCGCGAACCCTATGAACGGTCGTGATACGAAAGGTGCTATCGCTGCGCTAGCTTCGGTAGCGAAGCTTCCGTTCCAGCATGCGCACGATGGTATCTCTTATACTTTCGCTGTTTCTCCGGCTACGTTGGGTAAGGAGCGTGAAGTGCAGATCAATAATCTGGTTAACTTATTGGATGGCTATTTTACTCCGGATGGAGGTCAGCATCTGAATGTTAACGTATTTGATAAGGATTTGTTGATCGACGCTATGGAACATCCCGAGAAATATCCGCAACTTACGATCCGTGTATCCGGATATGCGGTAAACTTCGTGAAACTGACTCGTGAACAACAGTTGGATGTTATTTCAAGAACCATTAACCATTCACTGTAAGTGATAAAAGGTAAGATACATTCATTAGAGAGTTTCGGGACCGTAGATGGTCCCGGAATTCGCTTTGTCGTTTTTATGCAGGGCTGCCCGTTGCGTTGCCTGTATTGCCATAACCCGGATACTTGGAACCCGAAAGGGAAGGTGAAATATCAGATGACTCCCGGCGAGCTATTGACGGAAGTTTTACGGTATAAGAGTTTTATCGCCCGTGGGGGGGTGACTGTTACCGGTGGGGAACCTTTATTGCAACCTGAGTTTCTGAAAGAGTTTTTCCGTTTGTGCCAAGAGCAAGGTCTTCACACAGCTTTGGACACATCTGGTTTCGTATGTACCTCAAAAGCTTGGGAAGTCTTGGATTATGTGGACTTAGTGTTATTGGACATCAAAACCTTAAACCCGGATTTACATCCGTTACTGGCGGGTGTCAAGCAGGATAATACGCTTCTGTTCTTGGATGAATTGGAGAGACGTGGCATAGATACTTGGATTCGCCATGTTATTGTCCCCGGATATACGGATAATGACGAGTGGCTGGAGGCGTTAGCTCGGTATGTCAGTTCATATAAAGTGGTTCGCAAAGTGGAATTATTGCCTTATCATACGATGGGAACCTATAAATATGAGCAATTAGGCCTCGATTATCCGTTAAAGGGGGTGGAACCCTTATCAAAAGAACGTTTAGATAATGCGAAAGCGATATTCTCTCGCTACAAACCAGAAAATAACAAGGCCTGATCTCTCGATCAAGCCTTGCGATTATGCAACAGCTAATCAGGGAAAACAATCTAATCCGATTAGCTTTTAAACGATAGTAATAATTTTTTGCCTAGACTAACCTTGACTATTTAATATGTGTTTGTTTTGTTATATGCAACAAATATCTATTTTTGTAAGGAGATAAAAAATGATATAGATCAGAAAATGATGAATAGTATGAAGACACCACAAGAAATAGCCGAAATGATATCCAAACGTTTTTATCCATTACCCAATGCGGATTTGGATTCTCTGGCCTCGATCATAGAATCAAGTAAGGCTGCGAAAGGAGAATTATTGTTGGATAACGGACAAATATCTAAATATTTATATTATGTGGAATCGGGATTATTACGCCAGTTTTACTATAAGAATAAACGTGATATTACCGAGCATTTCTCCTGTGAGGGAAATATCGTTATTTGTATAGCCAGCACATTCCAAAGAGAACCGACGCGTTTATTAATCGAGGCATTGGAACCGACGGTTTATCACCGGATCTCTTTTTCGGAATTTAGCGATTTATTGAAAACATCTTTAGCTATTAATAGATTGTACCAGAAAATACTGGAGTGGGCTTTGATGCTTTCGCAAGAGAAAGCGGACTCTTGGCGTTTTGAGTCGGCAAGAAAACGTTATCTGCGTTTTCAACAGGAATATCCGGAAGCAGCGAAACGTGCTTCTGTCAATCATATCGCCTCGTATTTATTGATGACACCCGAATCTTTGAGCCGGGTGCGGGCGGGAGTGTTGTAGTCTCTACCTACATTCAGGTATTATTGAGGTGAAAATAGCAATTTGTGGTGATTTCACGGTTCAAGTAATCCATCTATATTTGCGTCAGTTTAAAAAACGTAGAAGCAATGAAAATAGAAAAGATTACAGGACGTGAGATCCTAGATTCAAGAGGTAACCCGACAGTAGAGGTTGATATTTTACTAGAGTCCGGCGTTATGGGCCGTGCGTCTGTGCCTTCCGGTGCGTCCACCGGCGAGAACGAGGCTTTGGAGTTGCGTGATGGCGACAAGAAGCGTTATGGTGGTAAAGGCGTATTGAAAGCGGTTGAGAATATCAATACGATTATCGCTCCGGCATTGAAGGGGATGTCTGCCTTGGATCAGATAGGTATCGATCATGCGATGTTGGCTTTGGACGGTACGAAAACTAAATCGAAACTAGGTGCGAACGCTATCCTTGGCGTTTCTTTAGCTGTAGCGAAAGCTGCCGCAAATTATTTGGATATTCCTTTATATAGATATATTGGTGGAACGAATACCTACGTGATGCCTGTTCCGATGATGAATATAATCAATGGCGGTTCGCATAGCGACGCTCCGATCGCTTTCCAAGAATTTATGATTCGTCCGGTAGGTGCCGCTTCTTTCAAGGAAGGCTTACGTATGGGCGCTGAGGTATTCCATGCGTTGAAAAAGGTATTGCACGATCGTGGGTTAAGTACCGCTGTTGGTGATGAGGGTGGTTTCGCCCCGAATTTGGAAGGTACGGAAGATGCCTTGAACTCAATTATCGCCGCTATCAATGCGGCTGGTTATGAACCGGGCAAGGATGTGATGATCGGTATGGATTGCGCTTCTTCTGAGTTTTATAAGGATGGAATCTACGATTACACGAAGTTTGAAGGAGAAAAAGGCGTGAAACGTACTTCCGACGAACAAGTGGATTATCTGGAAAAACTGATCAACGAATACCCGATCGATTCCATCGAGGATGGTATGAGTGAGAATGATTGGGCTGGTTGGAAGAAACTGACAGATCGTATCGGTAACCATTGCCAATTAGTCGGAGATGATTTGTTCGTGACAAATGTAGAGTTCCTTTCAAGGGGTATTAAAGAAGGTTGCGGTAACTCGATCTTGATCAAGGTAAATCAGATTGGTTCCTTGACGGAGACACTGAACGCTATCGAGATGGCTCACCGCCATGGATATACGACCGTTACTTCACACCGTTCCGGTGAGACGGAAGACGCTACGATCGCCGATATCGCTGTCGCTACCAATAGCGGACAGATCAAGACGGGATCATTAAGTCGTTCGGACCGTATGGCTAAATATAACCAGCTGCTTCGTATCGAGGAGGAATTGGGAGACCGTGCCGTATACGGATACAAAAGAATCAATTAAGTATATAAAGTAAATTATAATCGCTAATTATGTAGTAATCCAAAACCCAAGATATTGAAGGGCTTATCCGTGAGGATAGGCCCTTTTTATTGATTGATAAAGTGTTATCTATAACCTCATAAAATATATCGATTAGAAAAATTGTTTTAATGAAGAAATATGTTATATTTTTGTATCGGAAATAAAAACAAATAGTATTCATTTAAAAATAGGAACAAGTATGGAACCGATTATTAATTCTCAACTTCCGGAGTTTAAAGTACAAGCTTTTCAAAATGGTAATTTCAAGACTGTAACCAACGAGGACGTTTTGGGTAAGTGGGCTATCTTTTTCTTCTACCCGGCCGATTTTACATTTGTTTGTCCAACAGAGTTGGTCGATATGGCTGAGAAGTATGAGCAGTTTAAATCAATGGGAGTAGAAATTTACTCTGTAAGTACAGACTCTCATTTTGTACATAAAGCTTGGCATGACGCTTCCGAGACTATCCGTAAGATCCAATATCCGATGTTGGCGGATCCCACTGGAGCACTGAGTCGTGCGTTTGGTGTGATGATTGAGGAAGAGGGTATGGCATACCGTGGCACTTTCTTGGTAAATCCGGAAGGAAAGATCAAAGTGGCCGAGATTCATGATAACAATATCGGTCGTGACGCTTCCGAGTTACTTCGTAAAGTTGAAGCCGCTCAGTTTGTCGCTTCACATGATGGTGAGGTTTGTCCCGCTAAATGGAAGAAAGGGGAGGCTACCTTGAAACCTAGCATTGACTTGGTAGGGAAAATCTAAATAATTAAGAGTATAGATCGTGTTAGAATCAACATTAAAAGAACAATTAAAAGGTATATTCGCAGGGTTAAATGCGAATTATACCTTTGATATATCGATCTCTCCTGCGCATGAAAGTAGACAAGAGTTGTTGGATTTATTAGGTGATGTTGCCTCTTGTTCGGATAAAATATCTATGCGAGTATCTGATGGGGATGGATTGGAATTCATTTTATTAAAGGATGGAGCGAAAACGGGGATTAAGTTTCGTGGAGTACCTAATGGACACGAGTTTACTTCCTTGCTGTTGGCGATCTTGAATTCAGATGGGAAAGGCAAGAATTTTCCGGACGAGAGTATTTGTAATCGTGTTAAAGCCTTGAATGGCTCGATACATCTGACGACCTATGTCTCTTTGACTTGTACGAATTGCCCGGATGTGGTACAGGCATTAAACGCTATGACGACTTTAAATCCTCAGATCCATCATGAGATGGTAGATGGGGCTATCAATCAGGCGGAAGTTGATGCCTTGAAGATACAAGGCGTCCCCTCTGTCTTTGCGGATGGAAAACTGATCCATGTAGGACGTGGGGAATTCGGTGAATTGTTATCGAAGCTGGAAGCTCAGTATGGAATCAATGAGAGCCTGACGGAGAAGACGGTAAAACGATATGACGTGGTTGTGGTCGGTGGGGGTCCGGCTGGTGCTTCTGCCGCTATTTATTCCGCACGAAAGGGGCTGAGTGTCGCTGTCGTGGCGGAGCGTATCGGCGGGCAGGTGAAGGAGACGGTAGGAATTGAGAATCTGATTTCAGTTCCGGAGACAACAGGTACCCAGTTGGCTGACAATCTGCGCTTGCATATGCGGCAATATCCGATTGACCTGCTGGAGCATCGTCGTATAGAGAAGGTAACGATAGAAGGAAACGAGAAGGTTTTATCTACGGCTGGAGGTGAGATATTCAAGGCTCCGGCGGTTATTGTCGCTACGGGCGCTAGCTGGCGTAAATTGAATGTACCGGGTGAGGCAGAGTATATAGGGCGTGGAGTGGCTTTTTGTCCTCATTGCGACGGTCCGTTTTATAAGGGAAAACATGTTGCCGTGGTTGGCGGTGGAAATTCCGGTATCGAGGCGGCTATTGATTTGGCGGGGATCTGTTCGAAAGTAACCGTTTTGGAGTTTATGGATGAGTTAAAAGCGGATCAAGTCTTGCAAGAGAAAGCGAAGAGTTTGCCGAATGTCGAGATCTTTGTTAGTTCACAAACAACCGAGGTGGTTGGAAATGGCGACAAGGTAACCGGTATCCGTACAAAGGATCGTAAGACAGGGGAAGAGCGTGTTATTCATTTAGACGGTATTTTTGTTCAAATCGGCTTAGCCGCTAATAGTGGTGTCTTTAAGGAGATTGTCGAAACAAATCGTCCCGGTGAGATCGTGATTGACGCACATTGCCGGACGAATGTCCCGGGTATTTATGCAGCGGGCGACGTTTCCACCGTACCCTTTAAGCAAATCATTATTTCTATGGGAGAAGGCGCCAAAGCGGCCCTTTCGGCCTTTGAAGATCGGGTACGTGGTGTACTCGGTTGATGAAATACCTACAAATAGGTAATTTTTGAACAGCGTATCTCTTTTATCGGTTATATTACTATATTTGCGATCGAGAGAAAAGAGATGGATAGATTAAGAAAATATCTGAGGATATTACTCCCTGCGCTGTTCATAGCCTATTTGGGATGTATTATTGCGTTTACCCACGTTCATATTGTCAACGGGGTAACAATCGTCCATTCTCACCCGTATCATAAAACGGACGATGGTCGTCCGGACCATGAACATGGCTACGCCGAGTTTCAGTTGCTTCATCAGTTATCTGTCTTGCAGATAAGAGGTGCGGCTTTCGTCGCTATTCTGCTGGCGGCTTTTTATTCCTTTATCCGTAACTTATCTTTCGCTCCGGTCTATCCGGACTATATCGTTCCCTTCCGGGGAAGACGTACGCTTCGGGCTCCTCCCATATTCTGATATTGTGAGATTAATAACATTGTATTACTTATCAGAATAAATTAAAATGAATAAATTTTTCATCTTTATACTATGCCTGTGCTGTGCCCTAACGGTAGCTCAGGCCACGGGAGAGGACCGTCTAAACGACTCAGACGCAAATGTTTTCGGACATGTCTTGGATAAGAAAACAGGGGAACATCTTCCCTTTATCAACGTATTGTTAAAAGGTACCACGATCGGTACGACCACCGATAACTCGGGACATTATTTCCTGAAGAATCTGCCGGAAGGTAAATTTACGCTGGAATATAAAGCGCTCGGGTATAAGACTGTCTCTAAAGAAGTGAGCCTAAAGAAAGGAAAAACCTTAGAGATTAATGTAGAACTGGAAGAAGACCAGATCGCCTTGGATGGCGTGGTGGTATCTGCGAATCGTGCGGAAACTTCCCGCCGGTTGGCTCCCACATTAGTGAATGTATTGGATGCGAAGGTTTTTACTACGACCAATGCGGTGAATTTGGCACAGGGACTAAATTTCCAACCGGGTGTACGGGTGGAGACGAATTGCCAGAATTGCGGTTTCCAGCAAGTCCGGATCAATGGATTAGACGGACCTTATACCCAAATACTGATTGATTCACGTCCCATATTCAGTGCTTTATCCGGCGTATATGGGCTTGAGCAAATACCGGCGAATATGATCGAGCGGGTAGAGGTGATGCGAGGAGGGGGATCGGCACTGTTCGGCTCGTCCGCTATCGCCGGGACAATTAATATCATCACGAAGGAGCCCTTGAGAAATTCCGGGGAATTGTCGCATACATTAACCTCGATCGGTGGGACATCTGCTTTCGATAATAATACGACCCTAAATGCCTCTTTGGTATCGGAAAATGGGAAAGCGGGCTTATATCTTTTTGGCCAGAACCGTCATCGTTCGGGTTTTGATCAGGATGGAGATGGTTTTACGGAGTTGCCTAAATTGAAGAATCAAACGGTTGGTTTCCGTTCGTACCTGAAAACGAGTACTTATAGTAAATTGACATTCGAGTATCATCATATGAATGAATACCGCAGGGGAGGAAATCTGTTGGATCGTCCGCCTCATGAAGCGGATATCGCCGAACAGTTGGAGCATTCGATTGATGGAGGAGGTCTGAAATTCGATCTTTTCTCCAAGGATTACAAACATAAATGGAGTGTTTTCACTTCTGCCCAGAATACAGACCGGGATAGTTATTACGGGACGAACCAAGATCCGAACGCTTACGGCAAGACTACGGACCTGACGGTTATGGCCGGTACGCAATATGCTTATAGTTTTGATAAATTCTTATTTATGCCATCGGATTTGACTGCCGGTTTGGAGTATAGTTTCGATCATTTGAAAGACGAGATGATCGGGTATAATCGCTTTACGAATCAGAAGGTGCATATCGAGAGCGCATTTTTGCAGAATGAGTGGAAAAATAAGCGATGGAGCTTCTTGATTGGCGGTCGTTTGGATAAACATAATATGATGGATCATGTAATATTCAGCCCTCGTGCGAATATCCGTTTTAACCCGACGGAAGATATCAATATCCGGGCTAGTTATTCCAGTGGTTTCCGTGCCCCGCAAGCGTTCGATGAGGATATGCATATCTCGGCGGTCGGCGGAGAGGTCGCTATGATCCAGC